>NZ_JBQLZR010000347.1:0-1964 GCF_052168375.1 Glycocaulis sp. | reverse complement strand
AGACGGCATTCTCCCACCCCCCCCCCCCTCGGCCCTCGCGGGCCACTCCCCCCGTGAACGGGGGGAGAAAAAGGATCGACACCATGGAGGTGGGGCTTGACCGGTCACAACCCCACGACACTGAGGCGCGCCGCAGAGCGCGCCGCTGCACCCTTGCCGGCCCTGCTGGCCGAAGCCGAGCGCGTGGCGGCGAGTGTGGCGCTTGGCACGCATGGGCGGCGCCGGCCCGGACATGGCGAAACCTTCTGGGAATACCGGCGCCACCGCACCGAAGACGGTGCGCAAGCCGTTGACTGGCGGCGTTCCGCACGCGGCCAGCACCTGTTCGTGCGCGAAACCGAATGGGAAGCGGCCAATGCCGTCTATCTCTGGCGGGACGGATCACCGGGCATGGGCGTAGCCTCTGCTGGCCTGCCGCTGAAGAAAGACCGCGCAGCGGTGTGCCTGATGGCGCTGGCCTCCCTGCTCTATCGTGGCGGTGAACGCATTGCAGCGCTCGGCGAGACCGGACGCCCGCGTTCAGGCCGGACAGGGCTGGAAGTGACGGCACGGGCGCTGGCAACCGGTCCCGGTCAGGCCCAGGCAGTGGAAACCGGTGATGTGGCCCGCCATGCAAGGCTCGTCCTTGCCAGCGATTTTCTTGATCCGCCGGAGACGTGGGCTGCACGCCTTGCCCGGCTCAATGCCAGCGGGGCAGGCGGCGTGTTGCTGCGCATAATCGACCCGTCGGAGGAAGACTTTCCGTTTGCCGGGCGCACCCGGTTTGCCGAACCGGCTGGCAAGGCACACCCACTCCTTCTGGGCAGGGCCGAAGACGCCCGCGACGCCTATCGCCAGGTCTGGGCCGAACACTCCGCCGCGATCACCCTGATGGCCCGCAAGGTTGGCTGGACGCTTGTGACGCACCGCACCGACAGGCCCGCCGGCAATGCGGTGCTCGCCCTCTATCAGGCGATGGCGCCCGGCGCGATGGAGCGAAGCTGATGTTCAGCCTCGGCCCGCTCGGCTTTGCCGCGCCGCTGGCGCTGATTGCGCTTCTGGCGCTGCCGCTTCTCTGGCTTCTCCTGCGGGCGACCCCGCCCGCGCCGCGTCATGTCGTGTTTGCGCCCTTACGGCTCTTGCAGCGCCTGGCCCAGACCCCGCAGACACCGCAAAGCGCGCCCTGGTGGCTCATCCTTCTGCGTCTGCTTGCCGCCGCCATCATCGTGCTTGCACTGGCCCAGCCGGTCTGGCGGCCAGCGGACAATCGCGCGCCGGACATGCCGCTCCTGCTGGTCATCGACAATGGCTGGCAGGGTGCTGCCGGCTGGCCGCGCACCCTTGCGCAGGCCCGTGCCTGGCTGGAAGCGGCGAGCGCGGATGGCCGTCAGGCCGGTCTTCTGCTGACCGCGAGCCCGGAGCCCGTCACGTTTGAACCCGCCGGGACCATACTCTCACGCCTCGAAGCGGCGCGGCCCGAAAGCTGGCCTGCCGTACGGGCTGAAACGCAATCCATACTGCTTGCCTCGCTTTCCCAAGCCGGCACGCCTCAGCGCTTCGAAACGCGCTGGCTGAGCGACGGGATTGCGAGTGAAGCCGATACGCTACTGGCCCGCACCCTGTCAGAGCGTGGACGCCTGACCGTCTCGCTGCCGGGCCGCAATGATGGCGCCCTTGCGCTGACCGGTATTGATGCCGCCGCAGACGGGTTTACCGCCCGCCTCTTGCGGGCTGACAGCAGTGCGCCCCGAGACATCGCCGTCAGCGCCATCGGCCAGGACGGACAGGTGATTGCGCGGGCGACAGCCAGCTTCGCGGCCGGCGAAGCTGAGGCGGCGGCATCGGCGCGTCTGCCCCTTGATCTGCGAAACCGGCTTCGCGTTGTGCGCCTCGAAGGCATCGCATCTGCGGGCGCCGTCCAGTTGCTGGACGATAGCTGGCAACGTCCGCGCCTCGGCCTGATCGAACCGGAAGGCGGTGATAAC
>NZ_JBQLZR010000346.1:0-15185 GCF_052168375.1 Glycocaulis sp. | reverse complement strand
CCGAGGGCGATGCCCGCGCCGCGCGCGATTCCGACGAGGACCGCTCGCGGCTTGCCCAGCAGCTCGATGCGGCCCGCGCCAGCGAGGCCGAACTGGCCGAAGCTGCCCGCGAGGCCAGCGCTGCGCTCGAAGAAGCGATGAGCGAGCTGAAAGCTGCCATGTCGGGTGCAGGATTGTCAGGCGATACGCTGGACGGGTCCAGTGACGGGGAGGACCGCTAGTGTCCAAGGTCACGATCTCGCTTAATGGCCGCCCCTTCACGATCGGATGTGAGGACGGCCAGCAGGCATACCTGAAGGAGCTGGCAGGCCATCTCGATGGTCATGTGCGCGACCTGGCCGACAAGGTCGGTCAGATCGGCGAATTGCGTCTCCTGTTGATGGCATCGCTCATCGTTGCTGACGAAATGCGCGAAGCTCAAGGCAAGGTGGAGGCGCTGGAATCCGAACTGCTGGACGCCAAGGGCCATCTCTCACAGGCAGAAGCGCGCCGCCGCACGGATCGCTCGCGTGCCGCCGATGCAATCATCAAGGCAGCCGAGCGCCTCGAGGCGCTTTCAGGGACAGATGGCAGAGACGCTTGAGCAAAGCCTCGCGACACACCATGTTCACGGGTGTGGCGGTGACTGGAGTTCTCGTCAGGCTCTCACATCCCGGCGACCTTACATCTCTGAGAGGGAGCTGCCTCTGATGTCGGCCGTGGCCTTCATCACGCGGCACCCACCTGGTACTCCGGGTCATCAGGGTTGTTACATAGCCAACGGCCCGTCTGGTGCCGCCACACCCTCCTTTATGCCGGGACGATCATGCTGAGCGGCTGGCTCAAGGCCCGTGCCCGCCGCCATGCGCTGGCAAGGCGCGAAGGCCTCGCGGCAGGGGCGCCGGATGCCGCCCACGCGCTCGCAGGCAATTTCCCTGATGCGGCCTGGCCTGCAGTCAATGCCGTGGTGTCCGGCTACTGGCCGGTACGCGGCGAGATTGATCCACGCCCGTTGATGGAAACCTTCTTGCTTGAACAGGCCCAGCTCGCCCTGCCGGTTGTCATCGCGAAGGATGCGCCCTTGCAGTTTCGTGCCTGGACGCCCGGCGACGGTCTGGAAAAAGGCGCGTTCGGCATCGATGTACCGGAGGCGCGCAAGCCCGTCCTTGTTCCCTCGCTGGTGCTTGTACCGCTGGCAGCGTTCGACGACCGGTGTCACCGCCTTGGTTATGGCGGGGGCTTCTATGACCGCACCTTGAGCGCGCTGCGTACCGCTGGCCCGGTAATCGCGGTGGGGCTTGCCTATGAGGGCCAGCGCGTGGGCCGCATCAGCGCCGGCCGCCATGATGTGGCCCTTGATTATGTGGTGACAGAGCAGCGCTGCTACCGCGCCGCGCGCTGAGGCGGTCGCCGTTCACACCGCAGGCATTGGCGAAGCGGCGGCGAAGGGTTACATCCCGCCCTCAACGCCAATCAGAACCCGCCGATAACGAGATTTCTTCCCCGATGGCAGCTTTCAGCGAACAGCGCGTGCTCTCTGTGCGCCACTGGACCAGCAGTCTGTTTTCCTTCCGCGTGACGCGCCCGGCGAGCTTCCGCTTCCGCTCCGGCGAGTTCGTGATGCTGGGCCTGATGGTCGATGGCAAGCCGCTCCTGCGCGCGTATTCCATTGCCAGCCCGTCCTGGGATGAGGGACTCGATTTCTTCTCGATCAAGGTGGCGGACGGTCCGCTGACCTCCCGCCTGCAAACCATCCAGGAAGGCGATACGATCCTTCTGGGCGCCAAATCGGTCGGCACGCTGGTCCACGATGCGCTACTGCCCGGCAAGCGGCTCTATCTGCTTTCCACCGGGACCGGCATCGCCCCCTTTGCCAGCATCATCCGCGATCCGGAAACCTATGAGCGCTTTGAACAGGTGATCCTGACCCATACCTGCCGGGAAGCCGCAGAGCTTGCTTATGGCGAGGCGCTGGTGGCGTCGCTGAAAGATGATCCGCTGGTGGGCGAGCATGCGCACAGGCTGGTTCACTACACCTCGCTGACGCGCGAGGATCACCCGCGTACCGGGCGTATCACGGCTCTGATGGATTCCGGCCAGCTCTGGGCGGAAACCGGCGGCCCGCTGGACCCTGCAACCGACCGCGTCATGATTTGCGGGTCACTCAACATGATCAATGACTGCAAGGCGCGCGTGGAGGCGGCCGGTCTGGACGAGGGTTCGAATGCCCGTCCGGGCGCGTTTGTGGTCGAGAAGGCTTTTGTAGGGTAGGGCGGCGCCATGCGGCTTGCATTTTTCGGAGACGTGGTCGGCAAGTCGGGCCGTGATGTGCTGGTGGAAGAGCTGGGCGCCTTCCGCGACCGGCTGAAGCTCGATTTCGTCGTGGTGAATGCGGAGAACGCCGCGGGTGGTTTCGGCATTACCGAACGCACCGCGATCGAGCTGTTTGATGCTGGCGCGGACGTGCTCACCCTTGGAAACCATTCCTGGGACCAGTCTGAAGCCCTGACCTATATCGAGCGCGAGCCGCGCCTCCTTCGCCCTGCCAACTATCCCACCGGCACTGCGCCGGGCCGGGGCACCGGGCTTTACGAAACCAAATCTGGCGCGCGCGTCATGGTTATGAACGTGCTTTTGCGCCTTTACATGCAGCCGCTGGACGATCCGTTCGCGTGCGTCGATGAAGCCTTGAGCGCGACGCCGCTGGGTCAGGTGGCCGACGCCATCATCGTTGATGCCCATGGCGAGGCGACGAGCGAAAAGCATGCGATGGGCCATTTCTGTGATGGCCGGGCGAGCCTGGTTGTCGGCACGCACACGCACATCCCGACGGCGGATCACCAGATCCTTGCCGGAGGCACCGCCTACCAGACCGATGCGGGCATGTGCGGCAGCTATGATTCCGTGATCGGCATGGACAAGGAAGAACCCTTGCGCCGTTTCACCACCCACATGCGCTCTGGCCGGATGCAGGCGGCCAGCGGCCCGGCAACGGCCTGCGGCGTGTTCGTGGAGACCGATGACCGCACCGGCCTTGCCGTGCGCGTCGAGCCGATACGCTTTGGCGGCGTGCTGTCGCGCAGTGTCCCGGAGGCGTGACGCCTCAGGCGCCCGTGGCGTTTTCCAGCGCTGAACAGATATCGTTCACGACGCTGTCGATCAGCTTGCGGTCACCTTCGGCCATGACGCGGATCAGCGGCTCGGTACCGGATTTGCGCACCAGCAACCGTCCCTTGCCGTTCAGCCGGATCTCGCCTTCAGCGATGATCTCCTTCACCTTGGCATTGTCCAGCGGGGCCGCGCCGTTCGCATAGCGCACATTTTTCAGGATTTGCGGCGCAGGCGTGAAGACCTTGAGGAGCTGGCTTGCCGGCTTGCCGGACTCGATCAGCAGCGACAGCACCTGAAGCGCCGCGATCAGCCCGTCGCCTGTAGTGGCAAAATCGCTCAGCACCACATGGCCGGATTGTTCGCCGCCCAGATTGGCACCCGATGAACGCATGGCCTCGACCACATAGCGGTCGCCAACCTGTGTGCGCTGCATCTCGATGCCCTGTTTGGCGAGATATTGTTCGAGGCCGAGATTGGACATCTGCGTGGTAACGACTGTATTGCCAGCCAGCGTGCCAGCGGCCTTCCATGCGGTTGCCAGAAGGCCGATGATCTGGTCACCGTCGACGATCTTGCCCTTTTCGTCGCACAGAACGACACGGTCGGCATCGCCATCAAGCGCAATACCGAGATCAGCGCGGTAGCGCTTCACATTCTCCGCGAGGTCGAGAGGCGCTGTTGCGCCGCAATCCTCATTGATGTTGAAGCCCGTCGGTGTGTTGTGCAGCGGCACGACATCGGCGCCCAGCTCCCACAGGACTTTCGGCGCGACCTTGTAGGCCGCACCATTGGCACAATCGATCACGATGCGAAGGCCGGACAGGCGCATGGAGCGCGGCAGAGTCGCCTTGGCGATCTCGACATAGCGC
The DNA here is from genome assembly GCF_052168375.1 of Glycocaulis sp. NCBI lineage: Bacteria > Pseudomonadati > Pseudomonadota > Alphaproteobacteria > Maricaulales > Maricaulaceae > Glycocaulis > Glycocaulis sp. The sequence continues at coordinate 11,226 of NZ_JBQLZR010000346.1, read as the reverse complement.
GCTTCGGCATCGTCGATCCGTTTGGCGCGGCCGATATATTTGGGCTCGACGAGATGCTCCGACGTATCGGCATCCATCATCCGCTCGATTTCCAGCTCTGCCGCATCATCGAGCTTGTAGCCGTCAGGGCCGAACAGCTTGATGCCGTTATCCTCGTAGAGATTGTGCGAGGCGGTGATCATCACGCCCATATCGGCACGCAGCGAGCGGGTCAGCATGGCGGTCGCCGGTGTCGGGATCGGCCCGAACAGGAACACATCCATGCCCGCTGCGGTAAACCCGGCCACGAGCGCGGATTCGATCATGTAGCCGGAAAGCCGGGTGTCCTTGCCGATGACGACCGTGTGGCGCCGCCCGTTCTCGCGCTTGAAATAGTGGGCCGCCGCCATGCCCAGCCGCAGGGCCGTCTCCGCCGTCATCACTGACTGGTTGGTCGTGCCGCGAACACCGTCCGTGCCGAAATACCGTTTGATCATAGTCCCCGCCCCCTTAAGTGAGCCCGCTGCGACCGGTCTTCTTCCAGTCATCGAGAAAGGCTTTGAGGCCCGTCTCGGTCAGCGGATGCAGGATCATGGAATCGAAAATCTTGGGCGGCAGTGTGGCTGCATCACAGCCAATTCTGGCCGCCATCTCCACATGTGTGGCAGAGCGCAAGGATGCCGCCAGAATAGCGGTCTCGTAGCCGAACTGGTCGTAGACCTCCCGGATAGCCTCCAGAAGGCCGAGCCCGTCTCCGCCCATATCCTCGATACGGCCCACGAAAGGCGACACGAACGTGGCTCCGGCCTTGGCCGCCAGAAGCGCCTGGTTCAGCGAGAAACACAAGGTGACGTTTGTCGGAATGCCTTCGCCGGAAAAGATGTGGCAAGCCTTGAGGCCGTCCGCGGTGAGCGGCAGCTTGACCACGACATTATCGGCAATGGCACGCAGGCGGCGGCCTTCCTCAAGAATGCCCTCAAGGTCGGTGGCAACCACTTCGGCTGAAACCGGCCCGTCTACGGCCGCACAGATCTCGGCAATGCGCTCGAAAATATCCGCACCGGATTTTGCCATCAGGGACGGATTGGTGGTGACGCCATCGACCAGCCCGGCGCCGGTGCGCGCGGTGATCTCGGAAATTTCGGCTGTATCGAGGAAAAGCTGCATCTGGCGGTCTCTTCTAGCGGGGGGTGTCCGGCAGGATGAAAATGCGGATTCGCCGGATCAGGATTTCCCGGTTCTTGCCTTCCGGGTCCGGCCAGATGCCCACCGATTCATTGAACTCCTGGCCGTCATAGACGGGCGCGTCCCACTCAAAGGACAAGGTCGTGTAGCGCGTGGTGATCGGTTGCTCGCGCCAGCCGCTATCGCCATAGCCCGAGGTGAAATAGCCGATATGCACGGTCTGCGGCCCGTCCGCTTCTACGGCGCGGACCTGGTATTCCACGCGGATACGCCGGCCGGAAATGCGGGTTTCAAACGCGTCCGGTACAAAGGCGGCAATCCCGGCAGAAAGAGGTCCTGCCATCTCGAAGCTGGCGGTGGAAGACGCGCGCGCCACCGGACCATCTTCATGTCCGGGATCAAAGCGCACATTCGTGCCGGGACCATTGACCAGATCAGCCAGCGCCACGCCCTGGAAGACAAGCTCGTTCTCGGTCACGACCGCCGCCGCATTATATGGACGCATGAGAAGCGCAGCCGTAATCAGCAGGGCCGCAATACCTGCAGCCAGCGGATAGAAGGCCCAGTCCGGAACATTGATCCGGCCGAGGGTGGCGAGCCTGGACATCATCTTGCCGGAGCTGCCTCCCGGGCAGTGCTGCTGGTCTGTAGGGACAGGGTTGATCAAGAGCCCTTTTGGCATGGCCGTCAGGGCTTGTCACCGCCCAGAGGGAATCACGATTTCCCTCACTGTGCGAATGAGGATCACGGCATCGCGCCAGAGCGACCAGTTGCGGGCATACCAGTCGTCCAGACGGGCCCGTTCGGCAAAGCTGGTCGCATTGCGCCCGTTGACCTGCCAGAGGCCGGTAATGCCGGGGCGCATACGCACATAGGCGCTGAAAGCCGGTCCGTAATCAGATTGCTGGTCAAGCGTCATCGGGCGCGGGCCGATCAGGCTCATATCGCCCTTGAGGACGTTGATAAGCTGGGGCAGTTCATCGAGGCTGAACTTGCGTAGCCAGTGCCCGGTCGCCGTGATGCGCGGGTCATTGTCCAGCTTCTGGAAGGTCTCCCACTGCGCCGCGCGCTCAGGGTCGGTTTTCAGTACCTCGGCAAGGCGCGCCTCGGCATCAACACACATCGTGCGGAACTTCAGGCAGCCAAACGTGCGGCCATCCTTGCCGACACGCGGCTGGACGAACAGGGCCGGGCCGCCATCGCGCCGGATCAGCATTGCGAAGGCCAGCATGGCGGGCGCGATCAGAATAAGGGCCGCTGCGCTCGCGAGAATGTCGAAGGCCCGCTTGGCCCGGCGCGCCAGTGGACGGTCCAGGCTGTCACCGATACGAAAGACGAAGCCGTCAGACGGCGGGTAGTCGATGAGGTCGATATTCTGCGTCGGGATACGGCCAATGGCGGGCTGGTAATAGAAACATTCCCCGCGCGCGCTGAGCTGGCTGGCGAGCCGGTTCGCAAGGCCTTGCGTCGTCTCGTCAGGCGCCAGGAAGGCAGGGATGTCACCCAAGGCATCGAGCCAGCGCGCGAGCGCCGCGTCATCAAGTCCGTCAAGGCTTTCCAGCGGCACCGTCGTCGCGGCGACAAGCCCGTGATCGGCGTTGCGCTTGAGAATGGCGAGCTGCTCGGAGCGTTGCGCGGCCGGCGTGATCAGGGTCACGGGCTGGGCCCAGGCGCCAACGGCCTCAAGGCCGGCGCGCGTGGCAAACCGCAAGGCCAGCATCAGGGCGGGCAGGGAGGCCCACAGGACCAGGGTCGCCGTCCGGAGGCCGGGCTCACCGCTCATCATGTGCACGGTGCTGGCGCCCAGAAGGGCGAGCGCGCAGGCCATCAGTATCGGACGGACCTGATTGGCGAGACCCTGGCGGGCCCGGTAATGGCCGCGCGAGCGCAGCCACAACAGGACGACACCAAAGAGGCCAAGGCTGGCGCCAATATGACGCAAGGTCTGGATGTCATCGCCCACCGGTGAGGCGAGCGGCAGGGTCAGGCCCAGCATGATGGCGAAGGCCAGCATGTCGCTGAGGCCGAAAGCGCGCAGCACGTTGGCGTGTTGCAGGAGCGGACGCACATCAAGTTGGGTTTGCGGGCCATTGGCCCGGTCCAGCACGCCGTCTGATCCAAAGTGAAACGCCATGTATACCCTCCGGGGCCGTCCGGCGCGTTCTGCACCGGATCAGGAGGGGAGATACGCAAGAATCCTGCCGCGAGGAGCTGCGGGGGCGGCTAGGGTTTCGGGCGTGAGATGAGCGCCGCGGCAATCGCGAGCGCCAGCGCGCCGTGATGCCATTCCTGCCAGATGCCATAGCTGAAGGCGACATTCACCAGCCAGACCGAAAGCGCAAAGACGATCATCATGACTGTCAGTGCCGGGAAAGCGGGCGAAACCCGGATCGAGCGGGCAAGCGCAAGCAGTGCGCCTGCGATGAGGGCGGCACCGGCGAGACCCGTTTCCAGCCAGATCGTCAGGGACGCATTATGGGCGTGCAGCGGTAACAGATCGATCTCGTAGCCGCGCAGTTCGGTTGAACCGTCGAGCACTCGTGAAGCCCCGATGCCATGACCGGCCAGCGGCGCCTCCCAGATGCGCTCCAGCGCAAACCGCCAGATTTCGAGGCGCCATTCCCACGACATGGGCATGGCCGCGCCCAGTTCCGGCCCGGCAAGGCCGAGCAGGAGCGTGAACAAGAGCGGGCCTGCGAGGATCAGCACGGCGAGCGCGGTCAGAATGAACTTCAGCGTGAAGGCCGGCCAGCGGGCCGCCAGCGCCGTCATCACGATGGCGGCGGCAAGGGCAGCGGCATTGGCCTGGACGCCGTAATCCAGCGCCATGATCACGGTCACAAGGGCTGCAAGGACAGCAAGGATGCGCATCGACAGCACCTTGCGGGTCCACAGGAGCATGACCGCAATGCCCGTCAGCATGATCGCCGGAGTGGCGCCCCGGCTGAGGACCCGGTCGACGCGGATCTGCAGGTCTGTGCGGGCAGGGTCATATCCCTCCACATCGAGCTTGTAGCTCAAGGTCAGATCACCGCCGGTCAGCGATTCCATCGCCATGATGACGAGGATAAAGATGATGCAGGCGATGAACGCGCCCTGCGCCAGCACCTGGCGCTCAGGCGCGATACGGGCAGCGGCAACCGGCACGATGATGAAGAGCGGCGTCAGCAGCGCGAGCTTCAGTGCCTCGTCAGGATTGCGGTAGGGCGACCACACATGGCTGACACTGGCCCAGACAAGAGCCGCCAGCGCCAGCAGAGTGACCAGTCCGGGCCGGCGCAGATGGCGCCACAGCGTGGTGCCGGGCATCGCAAAAAGCGCGTAGAGGCCGCCCGCAGCGGCCAGACCGAGACCGCCGGCAGGGATCAGGAAGGCCGTCATGAACATGACGGCGAGCCAGGCCCACAAGGCCCGGCTTTCCTCACTGAACATCGAGCGGACGGCCTGCATCATGACTCTACACCTGAGAGCCCATCTGGATGCGGCAGCGTGTTCCAGAAATGCAGTTGCCAGCCATCCGGGCCGTGCGTGGCAAGGCCCCAATGCCCGGTGCCCATCTTGGCTTCCTCGGGCGGCGTCCCTTCGTTTGCGAGCAGGGCATGGAAGAAACGCAGGATTCCGTTCGAGGAGAGGAGGACGGCCGTGTCGCCGGAGGCGCTGGCGTTCGCTATCTCGTCCAGTATCGCCCGGGCGTGACCGGTGATCGTCGCGCCATCTGGAGACCAACCTGCACCTTGCGGCATGACCGAACGGTCACGCCAGGCCCGGATTGCATCCTCGCCCCACGCCGCTGCAATCTCGGCATCGCTGCGTCCGCCCCAACTGCCATAATCGATTTCGCGCAGCCGGGGCTCTATCGCGATCTTGCCTTCAAACCCGCATTCGGCTGCCAGCAATTGCGCGCCAATGGCGGTGCGCTTCAGGGGCCCGGCAAGAATGCGTGAGGGCACGATGCCCGCTTCCTTCAGGGCAAGCCCGAACTGAACGGACTGGATGCGGCCCTTGTCGGTGAGCGGCAGGTCTTCGCGCGCGCCGACCCAGACCGGCGTGTCGCCGGGTCCGAACGTATTGCCGTGCCGGGCAAGGATCAGGCGCATCACACAATTTCGCCTTCGCGGGCAATGATTTCAGCGGCGATGTCCGCATCACGCGGGCTATCGACCGACCACGGCGTGCGGCCGCGATAGTCGGTCAGGACAACACGGATCGGAATGCCATTTTCCAGCGCGCGCAACTGCTCAAGGCTTTCCGCCTTTTCCAGCGGTGTCGGCTCCATCGCGACGAGGCGCTCCAGCGTATCAAAGCGATAGGCGTAAAGCCCGATATGCTTGTAGACCGGCGTGCCAGCACTTTTCTCGCGCTGGAACGGTATGACCGCCTTGGAAAAGTAGAGGGCGTTCATGCGGCGGTCGAAAACCACTGTTGTGCCGCCAACCTCGCCGCGCGCCTTGGCCTCTGCCATCTTCGCGTAGGCATCATCGGTCAGGGCTACTGCAGGCGTGGCCATGGCAAGGGTATCGTCGGAGGCCATCTCGGCAGCCACAGCCTCGATTACCCATGGCGGGGTCAGGGGCGCATCGCCCTGCAGGTTCACGATGACGTCACCTGGCGTTGCAAAGGCCTTCACCGCCTCGAACGCGCGCTCGGTTCCGTTGCGGCAGCTCTCGGGCGTCATCACAGCCTCGCCGCCTTCGGCAGTAACCGCATCCAGGATTCGCGTGTCATCCGTGGCCACGATCACCCGGTCGACGCTTGCCGCCGCCAGCGCCAGACGGCGCACACGCTCCACCATGGCAATGCCTGCAATCTGGTGCAGCGGCTTGCCGGGAAACCGCGTCGAGCCATAACGCGCCGGGATGACCGCGATCACGCTCATGCGCCGGCGCCCGCCTGCGTTTTGCGTCCTATGTAGAGAACATCGCCGCGGAACAGGCCCCAGCGCGGCTCTTCCTCAGGCGGCAGGCGCCATACCTCGACATCGAGCCCGCTGGCTTTTTCAAACCTGTCGGCAAAGTCGCGTCCGTAATAGCGCACATGGCCGGTATCGTCGTAATGGGCGAAGCGTTCCGCCTCGCTGATGTCCGGGCCAGCCTCGAAGGTGTCTTCGCGCGCCCAGTTCTGCGGCACGGTGATGATCGCCATGCCGCCCGGCGCGAGGCAGCGGCCAATCCCGGCCATGGCCTTGCGGTCATCGGGTACATGTTCAAGCACATGGTTGGCCACCACCATGTCGACCGAGCCTTCGGGCAGGGTGATGTCGGCAATGTCCATGGTGAGGTCGGTCTTGCCCGGAACAATGTCTGCCGCCTTGTAGCCGGGATGGCCCGACAGCATGCGCTTGACGTGCTTTTCCGGCGCGAAATGCAGGATCGTACCCAGCTTTGACAGGTCGATTGCCTCGCGGCTCAGGAAAAGGTGGATCAGCCGGTGACGCTCGCGCGAGGAACAGTTCGGGCAGCGCCCGTCCCAGCGCGGCGGTGTGCCCAGCGCCAGAAACACGCCGTGATACCCGCAGATCGGGCACTCGCGTTTCATCTTCGGCACAGAGAACTGGCGGGGGTCCTGCAATCGCGATTGCAGACGCTTCAACCAGATGCGCATGGGACAGCCTTTCATAAGCTCTGCAGACGCATAGCCGGGAAAGCCTGCATTGGACAAGTTTGCCTTTGCTTTTTCACCGCGCTGCGGGCAGCGGGTTTGCTAGCGCCCGGCCTATGCGATAGAAGGCGCGCTTTCCCGATATTGCGCTTCTGCGTCCGGGCAGAAGTGATTGCAGGAGGTTCCCCATGGCCGGGCATTCCAAATGGGCCAATATCCAGCACCGCAAGGGCCGTCAGGACAAGGCGCGTGCCAAGCTGTTCTCCAAGCTTTCCAAGGAGATCACCATTGCCTCCAAGATGGGCGGGCCTGATCCGGACATGAACCCGCGCCTGCGTCTGGCGGTTGCCAACGCCAAGGGCCAGTCCATGCCCAAGGACAATATCGAGCGCGCGATCAAGAAAGGTCAGGGCGGCGATGTCGAGGAGTATTTCGAGATCCGCTATGAGGGCTTTGGCCCGGCCGGTGTCGGCCTGATCGTCGAAGCCTCCACCGACAACAAGAACCGCGCCGCTTCCGACGTCCGCGCAGCTTTCTCCAAGAATGGCGGCAATATGGGCGAGACCGGCTCTGTCTCCTTCATGTTCGACCAGGTTGGCGAGATCCGTTTCCCGCTCTCGGTCGGCGATGAGGTCGAGGTGCTCGAAGCCGCCATCGAGGCTGGCGCTGAGGACGTGGCCCAGGAAGAGGGCGGCGAGGACGAAGAGGGCGAGCACGTTGTCTACTGCGCCCGCGAGGATCTGGCCGAAGTGAGCGAGGCCCTGCAGGCCCGCTTTGGCGAGGCGAAATCGGCCAATATCATCTGGAAGCCGCAAAACCTCATCGAGGTCGATGGCGACAAGGCCGCGACGCTGATGAAGCTCATGGAAGCGCTCGAAGACCTTGATGACGTGTCGAATGTCTATGCCAATTTCGACATTTCCGACGACGAGATGAGCAAGCTCGCCTCGTAAGGGACCTGCTCGCAAGGACGCTGATACCGATGCTGATCGCGGTAGACGGGCCACTGGCCTCCGGCAAGGGAACCATCGCGCGGGCACTTGCCGCGCGCTTTGCCTTGCCGCACCTCGATACCGGCACGTTGTACAGGGCTGTCGCCGTAGCCGTTCTGGAAGCAGGCAGCGACCCGTCTGATGCCTCCGCCGCAGAGGCGGCCGCGCGCAGCCTCGACCCGTCGCAGATTGACGAGGCGAAAATCCGCACGGCCGGTGCGGGCGCTGCGGCGTCCATCGTCTCGGCGCATCCGCAGGTGCGCGCCGCCCTGAAACACGTCCAGCAGGCTTTTGCCCGCCAGCCGGGCGGCGCTGTACTCGACGGGCGTGATATCGGCACGGTGATCGCGCCGGACGCTGATGTGAAACTCTTCGTCACCGCCAGCGCGGAAGTGCGTGCCTCCCGCCGGTGGAACGAGCTGGTCGGGCGCGGCGAAACGGTCGCTCTCGAACAGGTGATGAGCCAGCTTCTCGAACGCGACGGGCGCGATGCCGCCCGTCCTGATGCCCCCCTGCTCAAGGCCGATGATGCCATCGAGCTGGATACGACCGACATGGACGAGGGCGAAGCCATCCGCGCCGCCATCGACATTGTTGCAGGCCGGATGAAGCCCTGAGGCCGCCGGTCAGGCACAGATTTTTTGTCATCCTGACTATACTGGCACTTTCATTTCCCGTTCAGATGCTCTTCCCTTCAATCCGGGGCAACAAGAAGGGGGAGATACCACCATGCGTGCAGCTTTGCTGGCGATTGCCGCCGGAACATTCCTGTTTGGCGCAACTGCACTGGCCGTGCAGGAAAGCAGCGATCCGGACAATGACAACCCGCCTCGCATAGAGGGTATCCAGCGCTTCGAAGCGGTGCGGGTACAGCCCGTCATGACGGCGCGCCAACCGGCTCCCCAGACCACCCAGCAGCAGACCCCGTCGCAGTCGGGCAGTGTATTCCGGCAGGCGCCCGCAGGGTTGCAGCCGGCCCGCCAAAGCGCCGGTACCGGCCAGCTTTCTGACGAGCGCCTCGCAGAAGCCGCCAGCATGGCCAGTCTCAACGCGGATTCGGTTCGCAGTGCAGTAAGCCAGTCACCGCTCTTTCTGGCCGAGCTCGACTATCGGGGCTTGAGCGCCGCCACCGCCCTGAACCTGACGATTGCCGATGGCGCGCAGATCGACCTGCCGCTCTACTTGCGCGAGACCGACCTTTCTGCCGAACCGGCGATTGCCGCCGTGCTGGCCAATCCGCAGAGCCTTGGGGTTATCGGCAGGCCTGATCAGCGCAATGAGGTATTCCTTCTGGAGGACCGGCTTGTCGTTTCGCGCCAGCTTACCGTTCGGGTTCCGCGCGATGCCTGCTCTGCGCCGCGCAATGACGCTGCGGGGCGCCAGTTCCAGAACGAGTTCTGCTTGCAGTTCGTGCCGTCCGGCCAGCGCACGGACTTTGCCCGTGTGCCCGGAGGCACGACGCTTCAGCCTGACGACATTATCGGCGCGCCGCCGACCAATGCCGACCTGCGCGAGGAGGCTGAAGCATTGCGCGCCGAATTGCGCGCCATGAACCCTCGGGCGATCTATTCCCATGACGTGACGGTGGCCGAGGCCTTGCGCCTCAATGACGACGCGCTGATGGCGCTGGAGCTCAATGGCGAGGAGCGTGAGGTCACCCATGTCACGGTCATTCCGCTCGACGAGACCATGCGCGTGCCGGGTCCCTTGCGCCCTGACCTTCTGACCGCACCGCCCTCGCGCCTGCCTGACGGTCTGCAGATGAATGCGCCTGTTGGTCCGGCTATCCGTGTCATACCGGACGTCTTCCGCCAGCATGTGCTGACGCGCGCCGATCTGATGCCGGACCGCCGGATACGCGGCGGCATGCGCCTGCCTGATGAAGCCCTGAACAATGGCCGCCCGGCGGCGATGCCAACCTTCGAGGAAGGCTTTCAGGTATTCACAATGCCGCAAAGCGTGACGGCACAGGGTGTGATCGATCCGGAGATCGCCAACCGGTTGCGCGGCTTTGATCCGCGCCAGGCTGTGATCACGACCAATGAGACCTTCTACTTCCTGACAGGGTTCACCATCTCGCGCTCGATCGAGGATCGCTACAAGCGCACCTTTAACAAGCGCAAGAACTACTATGTCGCCTTCGAGTACTCGGTGGGCTTCGGCCTCGGCCTGCGTTTCCCGTTCGAAGTGCAAACCAGCTCGACCGAATTCATGATCGAGATGAATCCCGATGAATGGCGTACTCAATCGCTTTCGGTAGCATTGAGCGCGCGGGGTGTCTCCGGCGCCGAGCGTGTGCCGGGTGTGCCGTCGGTCTATCTCGCTTCCGGGCTCGACCCGTCCTTGCGCTTCGATGACCAGGAGTTTGTCTTCCGCCTCTGGGCGCGTTGCCGGCTGTCAGTCCGCGCGCCGGTCGTGAAGACGGTCAGGGTCAACTGCCCCAGCGTCGACATTCCGCGTGCCGGCACCTGCCCGGACTGGGCCTGCCAGCGCTTCACCCCGCCCATTCATGCTGGCAATCGGGAACTTGGCCGGGTGACCCTGCCCGCCCGCGTGACGGGCCTGCGCATCAATGCCTGGATCGCTGAGGCGGGTCTGGAGCCGGGCGTGAGACTGGAATCGCGCAATTCGACCCTAAGCTTCAACTTCGCCGCCAATGGTGCGCAGTTCGATGCGGAGGGCGGGCTATCCTGCCGTTCCACCAGCCGTGGGTCTCCGACAACCCGCAACACGGCTATCTCGCCTCAACGGTGCAGTCTGGAGTTCTTCCGCGCCGGCCATGAGAGCAATAACCGGATGAATTTCCGGATGAACGGCCTGCCGGGGCGTGACGCAACCGCCATCCTGTCCGATCCAGTCTATGATTTCACGCTGGCGCTGATCCCGTTCATCGACCTCTATGCGGCGATCGACATATGGCTGGCGCGCTGGGAACTGCGCCACACCTTCGACATTCCCGGACTGACCATCACGCAGGACTTCACCTTCCCGCGTCACGATGGCACCCGGCAGAATGTCGTTTTTGGCCAGTGCGATCCGAACCGCCGCAATGTGGAAGCCTGCCGCAATGCCAGCATCCGCATTCAGGAGCGCACGCGCGGGCCCGGCTAGCGCAAGCGGGCTGTGCGGTGTAGGGCAGGGCGCATGAGTGTCCTGCCCGCATCCCCCCTCCCGTCCCGGCTTGGCTTCGGCCTTGCCGGCGCGCTGGGTACATCTCTGACAACGCTCCACGACGCAGCACGGTTGGCAAAGCGGGCGCATGCAGCGGGCATTCGCGTCTTTGACACCGCGCCCGCCTATGGGGCTGGTGAGGCAGAACGCCGTCTCGGAGCTGGGCTGGAAGGCATTCCGAGAGAGAGCTTTTTTGTCTCCACCAAAGCGGGCGTCACCAGCGCTGGTCTTGCCCGGCGGATGCGTGATTTTTCGCCGGGTGGCGTCGAAAAGTCCGTGCGGGCCAGCCTGAACCGGTTGG
>NZ_JBQLZR010000345.1:0-8531 GCF_052168375.1 Glycocaulis sp. | reverse complement strand
GCCGGCCATGGATGATGACGATGTGCGCCGCGGACGGCCGACCGTGCATATTGCCTATGACGAGGCGACAGCCATCCTCGCCGGTGACGCGCTGCAATCGTCTGCCTTCGAGATCATGGCCGGAGCCGACACGCATCCCCATCCCACCGTCCGGCTGGCGCTGGTGGAGGGGCTGGCGAAGGCCTCCGGCGCGCGCGGCATGGCAGGCGGCCAGATGATCGACATGCTGTCTCCCACCCGCACCGGCGATGATATCGGCGTGCTCACCCGGCTGCACCGGATGAAGACGGGTGCGCTGATCAGTTTCTCGGTGGAAGCGGGCGCCGTGCTGGCCGAGGCCGGGCAGGATGCGCGCCATGCGCTGGAGGGCTATGCCCATGATCTGGGACTTATCTACCAGATCGTCGACGACCTTCTGGACGCAGAAGGCCTGCCGAGTATTGCCGGGAAAGCCGTCAACAAGGATGCCCGTCAGGGAAAAACCACATTTGTCACGATTCTGGGGGTGGACGGGGCGCGCGAACGGGCGCGTCATCTCGCCGCCCAGGCCAAGGAACACCTCGCACTCTTCGGCAGTTCTGCCAATATCCTGAAGAATTGCGTCGACTTCGTACTTGAACGGCGGTCCTGATCCGGCCCTTTTACCGGGCCTTGTAACACGAATGCCGGTACATGCCGGACGGCAAGCTGGAGCCATTATGCCTGACACGCCCCATCTCGACCGCATCACCTCCCCGAAGGACCTGAAGAATCTGGATGTGGGCCAGCTGCGCCTCGTTGCCGACGAATTGCGCGCCGAGACGATTGATGCGGTTTCGGTAACGGGCGGGCATCTGGGTGCGGGCCTTGGCGTGGTGGAACTCACCGTCGCGCTGCATCACGTGTTCGATACGCCCGATGACGTCCTCATCTGGGATGTCGGCCACCAGTGCTATCCCCACAAGATCCTGACCGGCCGGCGCGACCGTATCCGCACGCTGCGCCAGGGCGGCGGCCTGTCCGGATTCACCAAGCGTTCCGAGAGCGAGTACGACCCGTTCGGGGCTGCGCACGCCTCCACCTCGATCTCGGCGGCTCTGGGCTTTGCCGTTGCCAGCGACCTCAAGGGCGAGAAGCGCCACGTCGTCGCCGTGATCGGTGACGGCTCGATGTCGGCGGGCATGGCCTATGAGGCGATGAACAATGCCGGTGCGCTGGACAAGAACCTCATCGTCATCCTGAACGATAACGACATGTCGATCGCGCCGCCTGTCGGTGCGATGAGCCATTATTTCGCGCGTCTGGTCTCCTCCAAGGGCTACCGCTCGCTTCGCAAGATCGGCAAGGGCCTTGCCAAGGCCATCGGCGTCGAGGAAGCCGCGCGCCGGGCCGAGGAATACATGCGCGGCATGGCCGTTGGCGGCACGATGTTCGAGGAGATGGGCTTTCGCTATGTCGGCCCGATTGACGGGCATGATGTCGCCCAGCTGGTCGCAGTCCTGAGAAATGTGCGCGACGGGCAGGACGGTCCGGTCCTGATCCATGCCGTGACCCACAAGGGCCATGGTTATGCGCCCGCGGAGGCGGCTGCCGACAAGTATCATGGCGTTTCGAAGTTCAACGTGATTACCGGCGAGCAGGCGAAATCCAAACCTGCCGCGCCGAGCTATACCGGCGTGTTTGCCGAAGCCCTGATTGCGCAGGCCGAAGCCGATCCGGCCATTGTCGCCATTACCGCCGCCATGCCGGGCGGCACCGGGCTCGACAAGTTTGCCGCGCGCTTCCCCGATCGCTGCTTCGATGTCGGCATTGCCGAGCAGCATGCGGTTACCTTTGCGGCAGGTCTCGCGGCAGCAGGCATGAAACCCTTCGCCGCGCTTTACTCCACCTTCCTGCAGCGCGCCTATGACAGCGTGGTGCATGACGTCGCCATCCAGAACCTGCCGGTGCGTTTCGCCATAGACCGGGCCGGTCTTGTCGGCGCGGATGGCTCCACTCACGCAGGCAGTTTCGATCTCGGCTATCTCGGCATGCTGCCGGGCATGGTCATCATGGCCGCGTCTGACGAGGCCGAGCTGGCGCGCATGGTGCGCACGGCCGCTCTCATCGACGATGGCCCCAGCGCGTTCCGCTATCCGCGCGGCGAGGGCATTGGCGTTGAGATGCCGGCCAATCCCCAACCGCTGGAGATCGGCAAGGGCCGTATCGTGCGCGAGGGGAGTGCGGTCGCTATCCTGTCGCTCGGCACACGGCTGGAGGAATCGCTGAAAGCCGCCGATCAGCTTGCCACCCATGGCCTTTCGGCCACTGTCGCTGATGCACGTTTTGCCAAACCGCTCGATGAGGATCTGATCCTGCGCCTGGCGCGCGAGCATGAAGTGCTCATCACCATCGAGGAAGGCTCGCGCGGCGGATTCGGCGCCTTTGTCCTGCACCTGCTTGCGGAGAAGGGCGCGCTCGACCGCGGCCTGAAGATCCGCACCATGACGCTTCCGGATGTGTTCCAGGAACACGATACGCCGGTGAAACAGTATGACGAGGCGCGTCTCAATGCCCGCCATATCACCGCAACGGTGCTCGATGCGCTGGGCCGCGCCGAGGAGGCGGCCAAGGCGCTGGCGTGATAGGAGAGAGCAGTTCGGTTCATTCCCGGAGTTGCCCTGATGCCCGTCGCCAAGCCTTCCCGCTCCATCCCCGAGCACTCCGGTACGTCCTACCCGCCGCCGCACGATGAACGGGTGAAGCGCCGGGCCTGGCGGGCGCTCGGCAATGCGTTCGGCCTGACCCAGTTTGGCGTCAATCTGGTGCGGCTTGAGCCGGGTATCTGGTCGTCCCAGCGCCACTGGCATGCGCTGGAGGACGAGTTCATCTACGTCCTCTCGGGCCATCCCACGCTCGTCACCGATGCTGGCGAGGAGCGACTGTCACCGGGGGATTGCGCGGGCTTTCCGGGCGGGGTGAAGGACGGCCACCATCTGAAGAATGACACCGACACCATCGTGGAGATTCTGGTTGTCGGCAGCCGGGTCCCTGAAGACCATGGCGAATACTCCGATATCGACATGGTCTTCCGGCCCGGACGGGCCGGATATGCGACGAAAGGCGGGACACCTTTCTAGTTCCGCAACGCATCCGCGTTGCGATGTTCCGCGAAAAGTCGCGGGCGCGCGTTCGCGCTTTTCGGTGCTGCGCGCCGTAATTTCCCGGTCCTTCTATTCGTCGTTCCCGCGCAGGCGGGAACCCAGAGCCATTTTGCACTGTCTTCGCTCTTCGATCTCTGGATCCCCGCCTGCGCGGGGATGACGAAGGGAAGGTTACAGCCAAAGAAAAACCCCTCCGGCCCGTCGGCCGAAGGGGTCTTCCCGTCTCAGCACGCGAGCGGCAAGCCGCCCGCGCGTGATATCAATCTGTCAATCAGGCCGATTGCAGGTTGGTCGCGGAGTATTTGCCGCTCTTGGCGTCGCGCGCTTCCTCGTAGGAAATGCGCTGGCCTTCGTTGAGGGCGGCCATGCCCGCACGTTCAACAGCCGTAGCGTGGACGAATACGTCCTTGCTGCCATCATCCGGCTGGATGAAGCCGTAGCCTTTGGTGGTGTTGAACCATTTAACAGTTCCCGTAGCCATGGGAGTATTCCTTGTAACAAGACATAACACAGCGACCTGCGAAGCAGGCGCGCCAACGGTATCGAAGAGAGGTAGAGGGAAGGGGGCGCAAGAAAAACTGCGCTAAACCTGATCGTCGGCCAAAATTCGATAGGGCTTTATAGCGCATTATCGCCCTATCCGCAAAATAAATTCGTTGCAAAGTAATTGCGAGGCGATAGTGAACACTGTTTCGGATACAAGTAAAAAATTTCCGGCATCAACAGTGAGCGCGGTGTATATGCCAAGCGCAGCATGAAACTTGCAGTCCCTGCTGGACTGTCTGCAATGGAAGAGGGCTCCGTCCGTCACAATGCGCGCAGACCATTACCTCGTTGCTCACGGCTATTTTGACACACGCGCCCGCGCACAGGCCGCGATCCGGGCAGGCCGGGTGCGCATCAATGGTGTTGTCCTCGCCAAGCCGTCGCAGGGCATTGCCGAAGGCAGCCGCATCGAAGCTGAGGCCGAGCACCCTTATGTCAGCCGGGCCGCGCTTAAGCTGGTGGCTGGCCTCGAAACGTTCGGAGTGAACCCGGAAGGGCGCATCTGTCTCGATATTGGCAGTTCGACCGGCGGTTTCAGCGAGGTACTGCTTCAGCGCGGAGCGGCGCGCGTCTATGCGGTCGATGTCGGACGGGACCAGCTGCATCCCTCGCTTCGCGCCCATCCCCGGCTTGTCAGCCTTGAAAGCACCGACGCCCGCAATCTCAACCGCGAGCTGATCCCGGAATCACCGGATTTGATCGTCTGCGATGCCAGCTTTGTCGGACTGGCCAAAATACTGGCGGTTCCTCTGTCGCTGAGCACATCTGACGCCGATGTGATCTTGCTCTTCAAGCCGCAATTTGAGGTGGGCCGTGCCCATATCGGCAAGGGGGGCATCGTGACCGACGAAGAGGCCACGGCACAGGCGCTCCAGGCCTTTGCCCTCTGGCTGTCGCAGACCGGCTGGCAGGTTGCGGCACAGTGTCCCAGCCCGGTTTCAGGCAGTGACGGAAACCG
Organism: Glycocaulis sp.; assembly: GCF_052168375.1. Taxonomy (NCBI): domain Bacteria; kingdom Pseudomonadati; phylum Pseudomonadota; class Alphaproteobacteria; order Maricaulales; family Maricaulaceae; genus Glycocaulis; species Glycocaulis sp. Next base: position 3,905 of record NZ_JBQLZR010000345.1, on the reverse strand, counting down.
CGAAATCCTGCTGCATGTCTGGCGCGGGTAATCCCGCACAAGGCGCATGGTTCTTACAATTATCATTGACGTTGCACGCCGGTATTTGCTTAACACCGCCCTCCTGCCTCGACTGTTTGTCCCCTGTTGCCGGAGGCCTCATGTCGCCTGTCTGGTTTGTGATTATCGCGGGCCTGAGCGCGCTTCTCGCCGCTCCCGTCACCCGCGTTGCGGGCCGTTTTGCCGGTCCGTTGCTGGCGCTGGTTCCGGCTTTCCTGTTCATCTCGCTCCTGATGCAACTGCCCGACCTTCCCGGCGGCGTTGCCATTTTGCAGACGATTGACTGGGTTCCGGCCTATGGCGTCTCGCTCGGCTTTAGGCTGGACGGTTTCTCGCTGCTCTTCTCGCTCCTGATCACCGGTATCGGTACGCTGGTTGTGATCTATGCGGGCAGCTATTTCAGCGGCGAAGAGGCCAAGGACCGGGGACGTTTTCTCGGCTTCATCCTGCTCTTCATGACGGCGATGCTCGGCACGGTTCTCGCCGATGACCTGATCATGCTGTTCATCTTCTGGGAGATGACGAGCCTCGTCTCGTTCTTCCTGATCGGGTTCAAGCACGAGGATGCGAAGGCGCGCAAAGCCGCCCTGCAATCGCTCGTGGTCACAGCCGGCGGCGGTCTGGCGCTGCTTGGCGGCATCATCATTCTCGGTCTGACGGCAGGCACGTTCTCACTGACCGGGATCACCGCGCAGGCCCCGCAGATTGCCAATTCGCCGGCCTTCCCGGCGATCATCGTGCTGGTGCTGATCGGCTGCTTCACCAAATCTGCCCAGTTCCCCTTCCATTTCTGGCTGCCGAACGCGATGGCCGCGCCGACCCCGGCGAGCGCCTATCTGCACTCCGCCACCATGGTGAAGCTCGGCGTCTATCTGCTGGCCCGTTTCGATACGGGCTTTGGCGAGTTCGTGATCTTCTACGCCCCGCTCATGGTGTTCGGCGGCGTCACCATGCTGATCTCGGCCTTCGCCGTGATGCGCTCCACGGGCTTCAAGGCGGTGCTGGCCTGGTCCACCGTGTGCTCGCTCGCCACGTTGGTCCTGTTGGTCGGCGTGCCCGGCCTCGACGGCGTGAAGGCGACGATCGGGTTTCTGGTGGCGCACGCGCTTTACAAGGCTGCCCTCTTCTTCGCAGCCGGCCAGGTTATCCATTCGACGCACCAGTACGAGCTGGCGCGCCTCGGCGGCCTGCGCTTCAAGCTGCCGATCACGGCGGTGGCCAGCATACTCGCAGCCATTTCCATGGCCGGCGTGCCGTTCTTCCTTGGTTACAAGGCTAAGGATTTGTTCCTGACCGCCACGCTCGGCGGCGGTGACTGGGCCATCTGGCTGACCTTCACCGCTCTGGCGAGCTCTGCCGTGATGACGGCGGTGGCCGGACTTGCGGCGCTGCGCCCCTTCTTCATCAAACCGCCTTATGGCGAGGTGAAGGTCTATCATGGCGAGTATTACGGCATGGCCCTGCCACCGCTCATGCTCGGCCTTCTGGGGCTTGCGATCGGTGTCATTCCGGCCCTGTTCTGGGACAGCGTCCTTACCCCGGCGATCAGCGCGCTCTATGGCGGTGCGGTTACGCTCGACGTCCATGCCATGCCCAGCCTGGGGCCGAAATTCCTCTTCACGCTCGGACTTCTTCTCGCCGGCGCGGCACTGGTCTGGCTGTGGCTCCGCCTCTATCGCGATCCCGATGCGGTGAAACCCAACATGGTGTTTGCCGATCTGGGCTATGGCGCCGTGATGGGCGCTCTGGACCGGGCGGGCCGCGTGTCTGCCCGCGTGCTTCAGGCCCTGTCGCTGCGGACCTATATCGCCGTGACGCTGGGCTTTTCGACGCTGGCGCTCCTCCTTGCGCTCTCCGGCTTCTCGCTGGACATGATCAGCGCTGCGGCTGCCGAACCGCTGCGCCCCTACATGGTGGTGGTTCTGCTGCTGACCATCGTTGGTTCAGCGGTCGCCGCACTCTCACGCTCGGTGCTGATCTCCATCCTGGGCGTCGGTATTGTCGGCTACACCATGGCGGTGGTCTTCCTCCTCAATGGTGCGCCGGACGTGGCCTTCACCCAGTTCACCGTCGAGACGCTCTCCATCGTGATCCTGCTGGCGGTGCTGCTGCGCCTGTCACTGCAACCGGCTCCCCAGCAATCCTTGCTGAAGCGTCCGCTGGCACTGGCGATCTCTGCCGGTTTCGGCATCGCTGTCGGCCTTGGCGTCATGGCGATGAGCGTCCTGCCGTTCGATAGCCGCCTGTCGGACTTCTTCGGCGAAGCGAGCTATGTCGAGGCCAATGGCCATAATGTGGTCAACGTCATCCTCGTCGACTTCCGCGCACTCGACACGCTGGGCGAGATTTCGGTCGTGGCGCTTGCCACCTTGTGCGTCTGGGCGCTGCTGCGCCGGCGCGTAGAGACGAAGGGTTAAGCCGATGATGAGTTCAGTCATCCTCAATGCGCTGGCCCGGATCTTTTTCGTCGCCATGCTGATCTTTTCAGTCTTCATCCTCCTGCGCGGGCACGACCTGCCGGGCGGCGGCTTCATTGGTGGTCTGGCGGCTGCGGCGGCCTACACGATCGTGACGCTGGCGTTCGGTGCCACAACGGGCCAGCGCTGGCTGATCCTGCACCCGGTCGTGCTGATGGGCATCGGGCTTTTCTGCGCGATCCTGTCGGGCCTGCCGCCCCTGATCGGCGATTTTGGCGGCTTCCTCTACCATTTGTGGTGGGAGGGTCAGATCGGCTTTCTCGAACTGAAGGTCGGGACCACGCTCCTGTTCGATCTTGGCGTCTATTTCGTCGTGGTCGGTGGTGTGCTGGCCATCCTCTTCCGCATGTATGAGACCGGCTCCGAGGAGGCGAGCGAATGACGCTTCTCTATGCACTGGCTGTCGCCGCGATAATGGGGGCAGGGGTCTTTTTGATGATGGACCGCAATGTGATCCGCATCGTGCTGGGCACGGCGCTCATCGCGACCGGCGTCAATCTCGTCATCTTCCTGGCCGGCCGTCTCGGCCCGACCGATCCGGCCATCATCGAAAGCGGCGCCTACACGCTCGCTGAAGGCGCGGCGAACCCGCTGCCGCAGGCGCTCGTGCTGACGGCCATCGTGATCGGATTTGCCCTACTGGCGCTGGCGACCATCGTTGCCTATGAGGCGACCCGCGCGCTCGGCACCGTCAATGCTGACGAGATGAACGCGGCCCGCGAGGACGGCGATCCCTTCCAGTCGACCAATGGCGAGGGGAGCCCGAAAGGCCAATGAGCGCTGATCTTCTTGTCATTCTTCCGCTGATCCTGCCGCTGATTTTCGCTGCCTTCGGTGCCGTATTCTGGCTGCGTCCGCACTGGCAGCGCTGGGTCACTGTCATCGGCATGGCCCTTTCGGCTGCGGCTGCCTTTGCCTTGCTGGCATCTGTCATGGCGAACGGTGTTGTCGCGTCCCAGCCGGGCAACTGGGCGGCACCGTTCGGCATCACGATCGTGGCGGACACACTCTCTGCGCTGGCCGTCGCTGCAGCCAGCCTCGTTGCGCTCGCCGCTTCGATCTATGCCTTCCGCGGTGTCAGCGAGAATGCACTGCATGGCGGGTTCTTCCCGCTGTTCTGCGGCCTTATGGTGGGCGTGAACGGCGCCTTCCTCACCGGCGATATCTTCAACCTCTATGTCTGGTTCGAGGTGCTTCTGGTCTGCGCCATCGGCCTTCTGGTGGTGCACCGTGATGGGGTCAATCTGGACGCCGCGGTGAAATATGCGGCGCTGAACCTCTTCGGCACGACGATGTTCCTCACTGCCGTGGCCTTCCTCTACGGCGCTGCCGGAACGCTGAACTTTGCCGACCTCGCCCGCGTCGTGCCCGAGCTTGGCACGTCGCCCG
>NZ_JBQLZR010000344.1:0-4120 GCF_052168375.1 Glycocaulis sp. | reverse complement strand
TGGTCCAGACCCAGCAGGACCAGACGCCTCGCAAGCTCGTTATAACCGCCCTGGCTGGTGCTCGCCTCGACCGTGCTGGTGGCCGTATCCGGCCCGGCGAGATCGTAAACGATACCACTGGCACGAATGATGCCCTCGCCTTCGCGTGCGGTGATGACGGCAACGCGCGTCACGCCGTAAAGGCTCGCCAGCTCCCGCAGCGTGTACTCATCGCCAGATTGCGCGCTGGCGGCGCTGATCAGATTGCGCCCGACCGGCACGGCATTGTCGCCCTCGCCCGTCACACGTGAACCAAGCCCGATGAAGGGGGTGAGCGCGTTGGCATGGGCGCCCGAGCGCCACGCCTCGTACCACGCACCGCCCCACAGCCCCGTGCCTTCGGCGCGCTCGACCACAGGAATAACAAGGACTGCCGACGCCTGCGCCTCGACAAACGGCACGCCCTGTTCTCGCAGGAAGCTGCGCACTGAACGGGGATCGAAATTCACCGTCATGGTGGCGATATAGCGGTTGGCAGAACGGCGCTCGTCGGCGACCTGCAGGCCGGCCACCATTTCCTGCGCGGCGTCGGAAGGTATCGACACCAGGCCCGCACCGATGCGGTCCTCCGGCAGGGTCAGGCGTTCCAGCAGCACCTGTGCTGCCGCGATCTGGCCGGACCGGAAGGCCGCCGTCTGCGCCTCGGTGGTTGTCGCCGCGCGCTCGTCGACCTCGACACCGGAGACCGTGAACACGTCCTGCGCCAGCGCAGGTGCCACGAGGAAGATGCCGCAGAGCAGCGCGGTGAGCAGGGCAGCCATCTCGGCCCTCATCCGGGTCATCGTCTTAACCATCGCGCGCATCCTGACTGATTTGGAACTGTGTCGCCCGACTATACCTGCACTGGCCAGCGCGTGAAGGGTGTCAGCCACTTTCAGGCCCCGCCCGGATGCACAAAACTGCATGCAGCCTTGCCTTGGGACGGGGTTTGGGTTTTGTGTGCGTCAAAATCACCAAGCCACCCAGCCCACGGAGCGACCGGACATGGCCAGCACCCCGCCCTCCCAAGGGCTCACCTATGCCGGCGCCGGTGTCGATATCGACGCGGGCGACGCGCTGGTCGAAGCGATCAAGCCGCTGGCCAAATCCACCGCAAGGCCCGGTGCCAGCGCAGACCTTGGCGGATTTGGCGGGGCCTTCGACCTGAAAGCCGCAGGCTTCAGGGACCCGATACTGGTATCGGGCACGGACGGGGTCGGCACCAAGCTGCGCCTTGCCATTGATACCGGCATTGTCGACACGGTCGGCATCGACCTTGTCGCCATGTGCGTGAACGACGTGCTGGCGCAAGGCGCAGAGCCGCTCTTCTTTCTCGACTATTTCGCCACCGGCAAGCTCGACCCGGCGCGCGGCGCAGACATCGTCAAGGGCATTGCGGCAGGCTGCCGTCTGGCCGGCTGCGCCCTGATTGGCGGTGAGACGGCCGAAATGCCGGGCATGTATGAGGGTGAGGATTTCGACCTTGCCGGCTTCGTGGTCGGGGCGGCCGAGCGCGGCCAGCTATTGCCGCGTGAAGACGACATGCAGGCTGGCGATGTGCTGATCGGACTGGCCTCGTCGGGCGCCCATTCCAACGGCTACTCGCTGATCCGGCGCGTGATCGATCATGCCGGCCTTACCTTCGACAGCGAGGCCCCCTTCGCGCCGGGCCGCAAGCTGGGCGAGGCCCTGCTGGAGCCGACCCGCATCTATGTGAAGTCCCTGATGCCGCTCGTCCGGGCGGGCAGGATCAAGGGTCTTGCCCACATTACCGGCGGCGGGATCACCGAGAACACACCGCGCATGCTGCCAGACCATCTCGGCTTCGAGGTGGATTATGCGAGCTTCGAGCGCCCGGCCATGTTCCGCTGGCTGGAAAGCGCGGGCGGCATTGCCGAAACCGAGATGCGCCGCACCTTCAATTGCGGGATCGGCATGATCGCCGCCGTCGCGGCAGAGGATGTTGACGCCGTCCTCGCCGCCTTGCGTGAAGCGGGTGAGACAGCCTGCGTCATTGGCCAGCTGACGGCGAAATGACAGCTGAACGTATTCTAGTTTAAGTATCCTGATGGATCTGCCGGGGTAACATTTCTCACCACAATACGTTTAACCTTTTCATCAATTGTTTCATAGGCTTGGTAAGTCACAAATATATCTGCGTCCTTTTTTCGAAAATACTGGCTATGGCTCCAAAGCAGCAACTCCACGGCAGCGTCGCTCGTAGTGTGATCTATGCTGAAACCGACACCCCGCCCCTCATCTCTCATAAAAATTCGTCCTGTCCTATCGCGCCCGTTCATGGCAGTTACATACATTGCTTTTTGTTTTACCTCTGCGTTGAAATTATCATTAAAAAGATACTGCTTTGTTCGATTGTTAAACACGACTTTATTATTGCTGCCCGAAACAATTACAATATTTGATGCCGTGCTTCCAATGGGAGTGTGGGCCCGCTTAAGTGGGTTTTGGATTGAGTCTGCAATTGCGTCGAAAGAACCTCTAGGAACCCGCTTATCCCAAGGCGCCAAGTCCTCTGGAGTGTCTGACCCCGTCGCCCGCTTAAACACTGCTTTAATAAAATCATAAATGAGGCTTCCGGAGATATTTAACCCAATAGCGGTAGCTGCCGGGCCTAAAATCAGTATCGCCGCCTCGAACTCAACACTTCCCTTTTCAGGCGCTCTAATTTGAAAAGACACGCTATCCGAATAAGGGGCTTTATATCGGACCTTACCGTGCTCCAAATAGAATGACGCCCTGCTAAATGCCATTCCCAAACCTGACAACGACTCGCCAACCTCGGTGACATCAATTAGACCGTCGGAGGAATCTTCCCCCCTGAATGAGATATTGAATTTCACTCAATCACCTATCGATCAGGGGAAACGCGAACATCTACCACTAAAAATTGATACCAAATCGCTTAGTGTGCAAGAAAATTGAGAATGGCCAGTTGATTGAATATGCATTCGAGCGAGCAGACAAAGAAAACCCCTATTGCGGTTCTCATTTCCGGGCGCGGATCAAACCTGCAATGCCTGATCGATGCCTGCGCGGCTGACGCCTATCCCGCCCGCATCGTGGCCGTGATCTCCAACCGGCCAGACGCCTATGGGCTGGAGCGGGCGCGAGCCGCCGGCATTCCCGCCATCGCCATCGACCACAAGGCCTATGAGGCCCGCGAGAGTTTTGAAGCCGCCCTTGATACCGCCTTGCGGGAGGCGGGTGCTCAGTTTGTCTGCCTTGCCGGCTTCATGCGCATCCTCACCGAGAGCTTCGTGAACCGGTGGGCGGGGCGGATGATCAACATCCACCCTTCTTTGCTGCCGAAATTCAAGGGCGTGGACACGCATAAACGCGCCATCGAGGCGGGCGAGACCGAACACGGCTGCACCGTTCACTGGGTGACACCCGGCATGGATGAAGGCCCGGTGATTGCGCAGGCCCGCGTGCCGGTCCTGCCCGGCGATACGCCCGAGACACTGGCCGCACGCGTGCTCGAACAGGAGCACCGGCTCTACCCGCAGGCGCTGGAGCTGGCGCTTGCGCAGCAGCGCTGAGGCGCGCTCATGCGCATCAACGACGATATCACCATCGATGAAAGCCTGATCACGGAGCGCTTCGTGAAGGCCTCCGGCCCCGGCGGCCAGCATGTGAACAAGACGGCGAGCGCGGTGCAATTGCACTTCGACGCCGGCGCGAGCGGCTTGCCCACACCCGTCCTCCAACGCCTTGCCGGAAGCCGGATGACATCCGCAGGCGTCCTTGTCCTACAAGTGGATGAACACCGCTCCCAGATGCGCAACCGCACAGAGGCGCGCGAACGGCTGAAAAACCTGATCGAACAGGCATTGCGAAAGCCCAAGCCCCGCATCAAGTCCCGCCCTTCGCTGAGTTCGGTGATCCGCCAGAAAGCCGCCAAGGCGAAGAAGAGCCAGACCAAGGCAATGCGTAAAAAGCCGGGACTGGAATAACCCCCTTCAGCGCCTCCATCCCCACCCGGTTCCGGAGTGAGGTTGAAGCAACGGATGGCGCGGGCGGCTTTGAGAAAGCCAATCGCGAACGTTCAAACGGGCCCTCTCAAGGCCGCCCGCACGCAGGT
>NZ_JBQLZR010000343.1:0-4850 GCF_052168375.1 Glycocaulis sp. | reverse complement strand
CAGGTGAGTTGCTCAGACAGGCTCGGAGCACCGCAGTTCGCATAGCTGAATCTGTTACACCGAAGCAGGAATACCAAGTTGGAATAGAATATAACATCGCTGATATTCTTCCGATCCTTGAAAGAAATGAATCACCAATTCTCGCGCGCTTTCCCGCGGTAAATTTATCCAAACGTTGACAAAATTCATCACCCGCTTTGCCCCATCGCCGACCGGCGGGCTGCATCTGGGACATGCCTATGCTGCACTGTGCGTCCATGACGCGGCCCGGGCAGCCAGCGGCCGGTTCCTTTTACGGATCGAGGACATTGATGCCTCGCGCTGCAAGCGGGAGTACGAGGCAGCCATCCATGAAGACCTCGCCTGGCTTGGCCTTGAATGGGAAAAGCCCGTGCGCCGCCAGAGCGAGCACCTTGCCGACTATCAGTCAGCCCTCGACCGTCTTATCGAGGCCGGGCTGGTCTATCGCTGTTTTCGTACCCGCAAGGAGGTGATGGCCGAGATAGCCAGCGCCCCGCACCTGGCTGCCGAAGGCCCTGAGGGCCCGGTCTTCACCGGAAAGCCGCTGGCGCCCTCGCGCGAGGCCAAGCTACTGGAAGAGGGCAAGCCCTATGCCTGGCGGTTATCCATGGCGGCGTGCGCAGACTATCTCGGCAGCCGCTTTGCTGCACTGGACTGGTGCGAGGAGAGCCTTGACCCGCCGCATGTTTGCAAACGCGTCGCCGCCCGTCCGGAGGTTTTTGGCGATGTGGTCATTGCAAGGAAAGATGCCGGGACCAGCTATCATCTGGCGGCCGTTCATGATGACGCGCTGCAAGGCATCACCCATGTCATCCGGGGCGCGGACTTGCGCGCTGCAGCCGGATTGCACCGGCTTCTGCAGACACTGCTGGGATACCCCGAGCCGGTCTATCGCCATCATCCCCTACTGACAGGGCCTGATGGAAAGCGATACGCCAAGCGCGACCGGTCGGTAACGCTGGCGCATTTGCGCCAGTCAGGGCTGGAGCCTGCCGATATCTGCAGGCTGATCGCCGAACATCTTGGGTAAGTAACGGGCCGAATGCGCTAGCGGGCTGACAGGCCGGAAATGAGCAGTTCGAGGCGCTGGCGCATGAGGGCGGAGGCGACCGACCGGTCCAGCTCCTCGCCTCGTGCGCGGCGCAAGAGGCCCGTATAGCAATCCTCGATCAGGCGGGCTGTCTCCGCCGCGTCCAGGCCGGAGCGCAGCTCACCTGACTGTATGCCCTTGGCGACAAGACGCTCCACCGCGCCCCAGGCGGAAGACATGACGGCCACCGCCTCCTCATACGCCTCGCCCGTGAGGAGCCAGGTGTGGGCGATGGCAGCGGCAAACAATTCCTCATGGCGAAGCTGGGCTTCGAGAATGACCTGCACCAGCGCGGAAAGCCGGTCGCGCAAATGCCCGGACAGGGCCGATTCCAGCCGGTCGACAGAATCGCGGATCATCTCGAATTCGTCGCGCAGGATCAGAATGAGCAGCGCGCTCTTGGTCGGTGCAACATTGAGCACCGTACCTGCCGATACGCCTGCCGCATCGGCAATGGCCTTGATAGTGGCGCGCTCATACCCGTCATCGAGAAAGACGCGGCGTGCCGCCTCGATAACCTGGCTGTGGGTTTCCAGCTTGCGCGCATCACGGCGGGTCAACCGCTTCCCGGAATCATCACGCATCTTGCCCGCCTGAACTCATCAAAAATCAAAATACATCAACAAATCCAGCTCACCGAACGGGTTCACTGTATGTTGTAAGTTTCTTTAGATGAGCAGCTTTGCCCTGCGACTGCAAGCAAATCGCATCACATGCCATGCGCGCGCAATTGCCTCAGGCCCGAAACCATGCGCCGCGATTGAGAAAACCGGTCCGACGCTCTATCTCAGCCGTCATGATCGGATTTCTTGATATTCTTCTCTATGTGCTGATGGCCGTGGTCTTCGTGATCCTGTGCGTGGGCATCTATTCCCTCGTGCGGGGAGGCGAGTTCGGGCGCTCCTGGTCCAACAGGCTGATGCGCGCACGCGTTCTGTTCCAGTTCCTGGCCGTTCTGGTGATCGTCGCCGGGTTCTGGCTGAAGGGCGCGTTCGGCAGCTAACGGCTGCTAGCGAGGGCCTGCAGGGCTGCATTTACCGGACCGGAGACGGCGCCGATACGGCCATCGTTGACCCCGGCCGCGCTGACTGTGCCGCCTTGCGGATCGACCCGCATGGTCACCAGCCACATCGTGTTCGAACCCGAATGCACAAGCGAGCCATCCTCGCGCACGCCCCAGCCCAGCGCGTAATTGCCATTGGGCGCATGCAGGCGCGCAAAGCTTTCTGCGCTGAGATAGCCCGTTTCCTCACCTGCAGCCCCGCGGCGGTGCAGGTCCAGAAAGTCCAGAAGGTCCGCCATCGCCATGTGCGCCCGCCCCGCGGGGTTCATGGCGGGAGGATTGTCCGCCGCTGCACCTGGTTCCACCGCTGAAAGACCAAACAGACCGGCACGGTGTCCGCGCGGCTGGTCGGCTTCACCGCGATTCCCCGGAGGTCCCCAACCAGCGGTCTCCATGCCCAGCGGATCGAAAACCTCGCGCTGCATCAGGGCTTCATAGCTTTCACCCGTCAGCTGTTCGACCATCAGGGCAGCGACCACATAGCCCGCATTGGAATAGAGGAAGGCGCCGGCTTCCCCGCCCGGCTCAGCCAGCACGGCGCGCGCATACACGATCCTGTCAGCGGCCGCATCGCGGTCTTCATCACTGCCTGCCAGCCGGATGGCGGTCAGAGGGCCGGCATTGGCTGCCATCCCGGAGCGATGCGACAGAAGGGCAATGAAATCCGCGTGCGCAAGATCGGGATGGATTTCGAGATCGAGACTGCCCAGCACCTCGCCCACCGTCATGTCCCAGCGAAGCGTGCCGCGCTCTGCAAGGCGCGCGACGAGTGTCGCCGTCATCGCCTTGGTGTTCGATCCCATGTGCCAGAGGTCACCGGCTTCGATTGGCGCTGCCTCGTTGCGGATACGCACGCCAGCAACACCAAATGTATCCTCACCACCGGCGCGAAGGGCGACAACCGCTCCGGGCGATCCGGAAGCCTCAAGGAGATCCTCGGCAATCCCGCCCGCATCAGGTGTTGCCGTGACAAGGGCCAGTGCGCCCAGAATTGCTGACAGCATGTGAAACAATCTCCCGCCCTTGGCGCCGCGTTGCGAACACCCCACCATAGGCAGGCGCCGCACCGGCTTCAAACGTCACCTGAAGGCATTCATCATGGTCCGTCTGACAAAAATCTATACCCGTACCGGCGACAAGGGCACGACCCGGCTCGGCGATATGAGCGAGGCGGCCAAGCATGATCCGCGCGTGGAAGCCTACGGCACGGTTGATGAGGCCAATGCCTCCATCGGGCTGGCTATTGCCGCCCTTGAAGACGGCGCCCTGAAGGAGACGCTGCTGCGCATCCAGAACGAATTGTTCGATCTGGGCGCCGATCTTTGCGTGCCCGACCGGGGTGAACCGCTCTCCTGGGAGCCCTTGCGCATGACGCCAGCACAGGCCGGTCGCCTGGAGGCCGACATTGACAGCTTCAATGCGAAACTGTCGCCGCTGGAGAGCTTCATCCTGCCCGGCGGAACCGAGGCTGCTGCCCGCCTGCACCTTGCCCGCACGATCGCAAGGCGGGCCGAACGGCGCACTGTAGCCTTGCGTGATCTTGGTGAACCGGTGAGCGAAGCCGTGATCATCTATCTCAACCGCCTGTCCGATTTTCTCTTCGTGGCTGCCCGCATCGCCAATGAGGAAGGGCGCGGCGACGTCTTGTGGACCCCCGGCAAGACTCGCTGACAGCGGCTCTTTCCACACGGGCAACGCGGTATTTCAGACGCCGCACTGGAAATCTGACCGGGTGCATTCCTATGTCTTGCGGTGCGGCAAGCGGCCGCAACCACTGGACCCTACTGGAGACACAGGCCCATGAAGACCGTTTTTGCTGCCGCCTCGCTTGCGGCTTTCCTCACTGCGCCCATGCTTGGCGGCGCTGCCCTTGCCGAGCCGGTTGCCTACGAGTTTGACCGCACCCACACCGCCATCCGCGCCAGCTGGGACCATCTGGGCCTGTCGCGCCAGTCGATCTACTTCACCGACTATGAAGGCGTGCTGCTGCTGGACCTTGAAGAGCCGGAAAATTCCACCGTCGACGTGACGTTCAACCTTGCTGACGGGTTCTGGGTCGGCGCCGATCAGGAGCGCTTCGAAAACCATCTGGAATCGGCTGACCTGTTCAATACCGCCGAGCATCCTACCGCCCGTTTCGTCGCCACCAGCTTCGAGACCGAAGACGGTCAGACCGGCACGATGACCGGTGACCTGACCCTTCTGGGCCAGACCCATCCGGTTTCGCTGAATGTGACGCTGAACTTCTCCGGCCCCCACCCGATGAGCGAACGCCAGACGGCCGGCTTCTCTGCTTCGGGCACGCTGGTGCGCTCAGAGTGGGGTCTTGGCTATGCCGCCCCGTTCGTTTCCGACGAGATCGAACTGTCGATCGAGACCGAGCTGAGCGTCGCTGCCGAATAGCATTTCTGCCCTGCATGACAGCCCCGGATGCGCCCCCTGCGTGTCCGGGGTTTTCCTTTTGTGATGCCCGGTCCGGAACGGCCTGCCTGAAAAATGTCCGGACACATTGGGGGGCTGCGTTGACACGACGCGTGGGCGAAGGCAGTTTCCGCGCCTATTTTGCCCTTGCATCCCTGTGCGGGATGGTGCGCCGCAAGGTGAGCCGCCCCGCCCATCCATTCGCAACCAGAGACAACCGGAGCGACCGATGAAAGTCCTCGTCCCCGTCAAGCG
>NZ_JBQLZR010000342.1:0-1815 GCF_052168375.1 Glycocaulis sp. | reverse complement strand
TACCGTGCGCGCAGGGAGGCGCAATCCGCCCTCACCCGCAACGGCTCAGGAGCGCAGAAGCTGGTCCAGCACATCCGGCAGGGAGCGCTGCCAGTGTTCCGGCCGGGTCCCGAAATCGGCTTCGAACCGGCTGCAGTCCAGCCGCGAATTCGCCGGGCGGCGTGCAGGCGTGGGATAATCGGCTGTCGTGATGCGGTTCACGGCAGGGCGGCGGCCCCAGACCGGCTCCGCATGGGCAAAGATCGCATCGGCAAAGCCCGCCCAGCTGGTCTCTCCCTTGCCGGCCAGATGATAGAGCCCGCCCTCATGACCATCGCTGGCCATGGCGCGCGCAGCGACCAGCAGGCAGCGGGCCAGCTCATGAGCGGCAGTCGGGCAGCCATGCTGGTCGTCGACAACGCCCAGAGCATCACGCTCGGCCCCGACGCGCAGCATCGTCTTCACGAAATTGGCCCCGTAGGCGGAATAGACCCAGGCTGTGCGGGCGATCAGATGACGCCCGCCCGCAGCCCGCACGGCCGCCTCACCGGCGAGCTTGGTGCGTCCGTACGCGCCTTGCGGGCCTGTCGCATCGGTTTCGACATAGGCCCGGTCGCTGCTGCCATCGAACACATAGTCAGTGGAGACGTGCAGGAAGGGAATGCCGGCTGCCGCACACAGCGCCGCAAGGCGGCCCGGCGTTTCGGCATTGATGGTAAGCGCCAGTGCCTCTTCGCTCTCTGCACGGTCAACGGCCGTATACGCCACCGCATTGATGACGGCATCGGCGGGAAGCGCGCCGTTCAGCGCCATGGCGCAGGCATCGGGGTCCGAAAAGTCGGCCAGCTCCCGCCCCAGCGCCTTCACTTGCCAGCCTCCAGCCGCCGCCTGTCGGGCAAGCTCGGTTGCCAGCTGGCCGGTACGGCCCAGAATGATGAGACGCGCCATCAGCTCACGCGCCCGTGTAGGTGAACGGAGAAGCAAACTCGCTCCAGCCAGGAGCGTCCGCATCTTTTTGCGACAGCACCGCGCGATCGGACGGAAGGCCCCAGTCTATCGCCAGAGCCGGATCGTCAAAGCGCACCGCACCATCGCTCGCCTTGTCGTAGTAATTGTCGACCTTGTACTGGACGTGACAATCACCCTCGAGCGTCATGAAGCCATGCAGAAAACCGGCAGGCACGAAAAGCTGAAGGCCGTTTTCGGCGCTCAGCTCCGCCTTGAAGTGCTGACCATAGGTGGGCGAGCCTGCGCGCGCATCCACCGCAACATCCATGACGCGGCCCTGGCTGACGCGCACCAGTTTGGCCTGCGCGAACGGCGGGGCCTGATAGTGCAGGCCGCGCACCGTGCCGGTTCTCACCGAGCGCGAATGGTTGTCCTGGATGAAGGCCGTGTCGATGCCGATGGCAGCAAAGGCGCGCGCGTTCCAGGTCTCGCTGAAAAAGCCGCGATCATCCTCGAAGCGCCGCGCGCGGATCAGTTTTACGCCATCAAGGGCTTCTGCAACCAGTTCAACCATGAGCGAGTGCTACTCCATTGCCATCGGGCTCACCCATACAGGGCTGCGCCGTGCCAGGGCAAGGCGCGTGGCAGTACGCGACAATTTTCACCATTGCCCCACGGCCTGATCCGTTTTCTGGGTCTCCCGTCGGGGCGGGAGACCTGGTTCCTCGTGATACTCGGCCCATCCGTGCGTCGCGCCGCGAAAAGTCGCGGGCGGCCATTCGGCCTGGCAGCCCGCACAGCGGGCTGAGAGCGCGAGATCATTATCTCCGCAACGCATCCGCGTTGCGATGTTCCGCGAAAAATCGCGGGCGGGCTTTGCCCTGACAG
>NZ_JBQLZR010000341.1:0-1425 GCF_052168375.1 Glycocaulis sp. | reverse complement strand
GTGCCGCCAGTGCCTGAAAGCGGAAATGGCCGTTAAAGAGTGTCGAGTTCAGGAGCCGGGTCAGAATTTTCGCCAGCTTCACGAGATTGCGGTTTGCCGCGACGTCCATCGCCGCCACCGCTGTGACCTTCAAGGGCTTTCCGTGCACGCGACCGCTCGTAAGTGCGAAATTGCGAAACACTTCGACCGGATTGTCCTTGGGCGGTGTCGCCTGCCACATACGGCCCCAGCGGCGCAGTACGCCGGTCAGCCGCTTCAGTTCGCCATAGCTACCGAACTGGGAAGGTATCTTGGTCTTGCGATGCGGGTCTTCGGCCAGAAAGTGGAAGGGCAGGGCATCGGTTGAAAAGCCGACATAGCCCTCTGCCATCGCTGTCTCCAGAAGCCCTTCCATGGCCTGCAACTCAGCCTCTGTCGGTTCGCGCGAGACACTTTCCTTCAGGCCCATCACCTCTGCGCGCAGCATGGAGTGCGGGATCATCGGCACGACATTGATGCCCAGATCGAGTGTGTCGAGATGGTCCAGATATTCTGCCGTGCTTGTCCAATTGGCCAGATCAGCGGCTTTTCGCAGGACATGCTTGGGCATGTTCTCCACACGGGCAAAGCAATCGACGATGGGGTCCTCGCCATTGCGGCGCTGATTGCCAAAACAGATGCCCAGCGAGCAGTTCGACATCAACACGGTTGTCGTGCCGTGGCGCACCGCCTCGGGAAGGCCGGGATCAAGCTCAACCTCCAGGTCGAAATGGGTATGGATGTCGAGAAGGCCCGGCATGACCCAGCGCCCCTCGGCCTCGATCACCTCACGCGCCGCAGACGGATCGAGCCCGGCACCGCGCTGGACAATGCGCCCGTCGCGAATGGCGATGTCTTCTGTAGCTGGCGGCTTGCCGCTGCCATCGATCACCAGCCCCGAACGGATCAGCAGATCCCATTCCTTCCTCGCTGCCATGGGTGTCTCCTCCTGCTTTATGCTGTGTCTTTTGAACGTGCTTCAGCCGGGCGTGCCAAGCCGGTCGTGAAACTCCGTGAAGGCGGCCAGGACACTTTCCGCCGCTTCGACCTGCGGGTAGTGACCGATCTCCTCAAGGATGACCGTATCAGGCTCGGGCACGAGTTCGCGATAGCGGGCCACCATGTGCGCGCCCGACACCGGATCGGCGCCGCCATCAATCACCCGCAGGGGGATGTTTGTGTCCTGCAACGCGCCGACCCAGCGTGCCCGGTTCTCGCGCCTTTCGGCAATGTATCGGATCAGCTTGTGGCCGATCGGCTTCATCCCGCCATTATACTGCACCAGCGCCCAGAAGTCTTTCAGCGCCGGGCCATCAGGGCGGGTTGCCGGTGCGAAGACTTCGCTAAAGCCGCTATTGAACCGGCTCTCGCTCATCATGCGGGAGACAAGGAAGCCTATCGGAGAAT
>NZ_JBQLZR010000340.1:0-3067 GCF_052168375.1 Glycocaulis sp. | reverse complement strand
TGCCACCTCGAGTGCGCACGCCTTCGGCCTTGATGGCAGGCGCATCGGCCGGCATCACAATCGTGGCGGGCACACCGAATAGACGCGCCGCCTCGGCGATGCCTTGCGCATGATTGCCGGATGAGAAAGCCACCACGCCGCGGGAACGGTCAGACTGCGGGATCAGGGCAATGGCGTTATAGGCGCCGCGAAACTTGAAGGAGCCGGTGCGTTGCAGGCACTCGGCCTTTACCAGCGCCCGCCCGCCAACAGCCTCGTCGAGCGCCGGGTTCCATATGAGCGGCGTGCGCACTGCCAGCCCGTCCAGCCGGGCGGCTGCCTCGATAACATCGCTGAAGACCGGCAAATGCATGAACTGCTCCGTCGCCTCGCCATGGACATGACCCAAGGCCATATCTGCTGGCGATGAGTTGCGCAAAAGGTATTGCATCACGGCGCGGGCGCGCCTTTGATACCGGCAACTTTCAAGAACAGGGTCAACGGATCGGCGAGGCAGCCGGTCTCAATGGCCTATAGCCTTTAGCGGGAGGACAAGCGCCATGTTGCGTGGACAGATGATGAATCGCCAGCTGATGATTTCTGGCATTCTACAGCATGCGGCCGACAATCACGGCTCACGGGAAATCGTGAGCCGCCTGCCGGATACCGGCGAGATTCACCGCTATGGCTGGAAAGACTGCCATGCCCGCGCCAAGCGCCTGGCCAATGCTCTGACCGGCCCGCTCAAAGTGAAATCGGGCGACCGCATCTCCACGATCGCATGGAACACGCACCGTCACCTCGAACTCTACTACGCTGTATCGGGCGTGGGCGGCGTGGTGCACACGGTCAATCCGCGCCTTGCCCCCGACCAGATCGCCTGGATGCTGGATCACGCCAAGGCCAAGCACGTCTTCTTCGACGTGTCCTTCGCGCCGATCATCGATGCGATCTCCAAGAAGTGCAAAACCGTGAAGCGCTTCATCGTCATGACCGACAGCGCCCACGCGCCGAAAACGGCGACGAAATGCGATGTCTATGAGGATCTCCTGAGCGCCGCTTCGCCGGACTATGTCTGGCCGGAGTTCGACGAGAACCTCGCTGCGGGTCTTTGCTACACCTCCGGCACGACCGGCGATCCCAAAGGCGCGCTCTATTCCCACCGCTCAACTGTGCTGCATGCCATGGCCTGCCTGGGTCAGGACGTGCTTGGCGTCGGCTCGCGCGGAACGATCCTGCCAGTGGTGCCGATGTTCCACGTCAATGCGTGGGGGGTGCCTTACGCGACCGCGATGGGCGGCGGCAAGCTGGTCATGCCGGGCGCCCAGCTCGACGGCAAATCCCTGCAGGAGCTGATCGAGCAGGAAAGCGTCACCCAGGTACTCGGCGTGCCGACCGTCTGGCTCGGCCTGCTGCAATACCTGCGTGAAAGTGGCAAGCGTATCGACTCCGTCGATAACGTGCTGATGGGCGGCTCCGCCATGCCCGAAGCACTCTTGCGCGCCTATCAGGACGAGTACGGCGTGGACATGCAGCAGGGCTGGGGCATGACCGAAATGAGCCCGCTGGGCACGGTCGGCAAGCTGCTGCCCAAGCATGACGCGCTCTCCGACGACGAGAAGATCAAGATCAAGCTGAAACAGGGCCGCCTGATATACGGCGTGGAAATGCGCGCCGTGGACGATGACGGCAATGTGCTGCCGCGTGATGGTCAGTCGTCCGGCCACATCCAGGTGCGCGGGCCATGGATCATCGATTCCTATTTCCGCGGTGCAGGCGCTGAGGCCTTCACCGATGATGGCTGGTTCCGCACCGGCGATGTCGGCTATCTGGACCAGGATGGCTACATGACCATCACCGACCGTTCCAAGGACGTGATCAAGTCCGGTGGTGAATGGATCAGCTCCATCGACCTCGAAAACGTGGCCATGGGCCACCCGGACGTGATGATGGCCGCCGCCGTCGGTATGCCGCACCCCAAATGGCAGGAACGTCCGCTTCTGGTGGTCCAGCCCAAGCCGGGCACCAAACCCACCGTGGAATCGATCCAGGAATTTCTCGCCGAGCGTCTGCCCAAATGGTGGATTCCCGATGGCATCGAATTCATCGACGAAATGCCGATCGGTGCCACAGGCAAGATCCTCAAGACCCGCCTGCGCGAAATCTACAAGGACTACCAGTTCCCGGACGCCGGATAGGTCGTCATTCACTCAGGCCCTCGCCCTTCGGGCGTCTCGAAGGACGAGGGCCTGAGTCATGCATTCCCCTCTTCCTGAGGGTCAGCGAAGCGAACGTCTCGAAGGATCAGGGGAGAGCGTCTCAACCAAGGCGCACCAGGCCAGCCAGCGGCTGATCAGAAAATTACGAAGCTGTCAATTGCGGGCGCGCCAAAACGCATTACCTTTATCGAAAATCGATAAAAGGAGCCCGTGAATGGAAATCCTCGTACTTGTCCTGGTTGGTCACTTCCTCCCGTCCATCATCGCGCTGGCACGCGGTCACCATAATGGCTTTGCCATCTTCCTGACGAACCTGCTGCTCGGCTGGACGGTGATCGGCTGGGTGGTTGCGCTGATCTGGTCCACGACCGCCATCCAGCGCCGCGGCCAGACGGTCAGCGTCTGATCAATCTCCAGGCTTTACCGGCACACCTGCGCGTGCCGCCTGACTGGGCGGCACAACCGGGCGGGTCTTGCTCTCGATGGCTGTCATCGGGGCATAGCGCAGCACCAGAAATGCGGTAATCGCACCGGCCAGCACGTTCGCCAGGGCATAGCCGCTGATCAGGCCTGCAGGACCGAACTGTGACGCGCCGATCCACACCAATGGCACCAGAAGCGCGAAGCAGCGCATCAGATTGATTCCGACACCCAGCAGGGGACGGCCCAGCCCGTTGAAACCGGCTGCCGCCGCCATCGCAATGCCATAGCCGCCCATGGTAACGGGTGCGATCCACCAGGTCAGACGGGCCATCGCCCGCGCCTCGTCTGATGGCAGGAAAAGCTGGGCCAGCGGCCAGGCGAGCACGGCCAGCAGCACCGCCATGGCGACGCCCCAGCCCGCGCAGAAGAGGAAGCTCGACCGGAAG
>NZ_JBQLZR010000339.1:0-5074 GCF_052168375.1 Glycocaulis sp. | reverse complement strand
CGATCCTGCCGCCTTCGATCTCTATGCCTACAATACCGATGACTACGCCCGCACGCTGGTCTTCGAGAACACGACCGCCTTCCAGCCGGGCTCGATCAGCCCGGACGGGCAGCATATCGCGCTGGTGCGCAACCGTACCTCTGCCGACAGCGACATTTTCCTCGCAGACCTCACCAATGGTGATGCCGAGCCGGTGCTGATCACCGGGCATGAAGGCAATATCGCCTATGGCGACTACACCTTCACTCCGGACAGTGCGGGCCTCGTCTTTGCCACCAACGAGCACGGCGAGTTCAATCAGGCCTGGGTGCACGACATCGAGAGCGGCGAGAAATCCCCGCTCATCGAGGCGGACTGGGACGTGATGTATGTCGGCTATTCGCCGTCAGGCCATTACCGTGTCCATGCGATCAACGAGGATGGCCGTACGTCCGTGACCTTGCTGGACACGCGGTCTGGCGAGCCTGTGCAGCTTTCCGGCCTGCCTGATGGCGATCTGGGCGGTGTGCGCTTCTCGCGTGATGAGAGCCGGATCGCCCTTGCGGTCAGCTCCTCCACATCGCCTGCAGACATTTATGTGGCTGATCTGGCAACGGGCGAGACCCGTCGGCTGACGAGCGCGCTCAATCCGGAGATGGATGAAGCCCATCTGGTGGAAGCGCAAATCGTGCGGTTCGAGAGCTTTGACGGGCTCGAGATACCCGGCATTCTCTACGTGCCGCATGGCGCGGACGCGGAAAATCCCGTGCCGGCGCTGGTCTGGGTCCATGGCGGTCCGGGCGGTCAGAGCCGGGCCGGCTACTCGGCCGCGATCCAGCACCTCGTCAATCATGGCTATGCCGTCTATGCCGCGAACAATCGCGGCTCATCGGGCTACGGCAAGACCTTCTACCACATGGATGACCGCCGCCATGGCGAGGAAGACTTGCGCGACATTGTGGCCGCTGGCGACTGGCTGCGTGAGCAGGACTGGGTGCGCGATGACGCGGTCGGCGTGATTGGCGGCTCCTATGGCGGCTATATCACGGCGGCGGCGCTGACCTTCCACCCGGAGGCGTTTGATGTCGGCATCAACATCTTTGGTGTCACCAACTGGGTGCGCACGCTGGAATCCATCCCGCCATGGTGGGAGAGCTTCCGCGAGGCGCTCTATGACGAGATGGGCGATCCGGCGACCGATGCCGAGCGTCACCGGGCAATCTCGCCGCTTTTCCATGCAAGCAACATCGTCCGCCCGATGCTGGTCATCCAGGGCGCAAACGATCCGCGCGTCCTGCAGGTGGAAAGCGATGAGCTGGTCGAAGCCGCACGCGCGAACGGCGCGACGGTGGAGTATGTGATCTTCCCCGATGAAGGCCATGGCTTCCTGCGCCGGGAAAACCGGATCACGGCGTCCAATGCCTATGTGACCTTCCTTGATACCTATCTCTCCGGCAACGGCGAGTAGGCGGGAACATGACTGCCAGACGGGTTGCCGGGGCCTAGCCCCTGGCAGCCCGCCAGGCTCTGGCAAGAGCCATGAAGCCGTCTGGCGCAATCGTCTCGGCGCGGGCCGACGGGTCAATGTCGCAAGCGGTCAGCAAGTCTTCCGCGCTGGCTCCGGTTTGCGAGGCAGCCTGTCCCAGCGATTTGCGCAACGTCTTGCGGCGCTGACCGAAGGCGCTGGCAGTCACCACTGACAGTGCCTCGACATCCGCAAAGCGCTGCTCATCGTCCAGTGGATCGACCACGACGACCGCGCTGTCGACCTTGGGAGGCGGCGTGAAGGCGCGCGCGGGCAGGGTGAAGGCATAGCGCGCCCTTGCCCGCGCTGCGGTCAGGATGGCGAGGCGTCCATAGGCCTCTTCGCCGGTGCGCGCGACGATGCGTTCGGCGACTTCCTTCTGGAACATCAGGACAGCCCGGTTCCACCAGACAGGCTCGGCTTCGAGCCAGCCGGTGAAGAGTGCGGTGCCGACATTATAAGGCAGGTTCGCGGCAATGACCGTACGCGTGCCCGGTGCGAGGCCCAGCGCCTCCCGCCCGACTTTCAGTGCGTCGGCCTCTATCACCGTCAGGCGGTCATCATAGGCGGCGCTGATCTCCTCCAGGGCGGGCAGGAAGCGGGCATCCTTCTCGATGGCGATGACGCGGCTTGCCCCTTCGCTCAGAAGCGCGCGGGTGAGGCCGCCGGGACCGGGGCCTACCTCCACCGCGACGCTTGCGGGCAGGTCATCGCACAGGCGGGCAATCTTCGCCGTCAGGTTCAGATCGAGCAGGAAGTGCTGGCCGAAGCGTTTGTCGGCGGCAAGGCCGTGGGCCGCAATCACCTCGCGCAAGGGAGGAAGGGTATCACCGCTCATGCCGCGCCTGCCCGGTTGGCGGCGATGCGCGCTGCGAGGCGAAGGGCGGCGATCAGGCTGTCTGGCCGGGCAATACCCTCGCCCACAATATCCTTGGCCGTGCCGTGATCGGGCGAAGTGCGCACAATCGGCAGGCCCAGCGTCACGTTCACACCGCCGTGGAAGTCCAGCGTCTTGACAGGTATCAGGCCCTGATCGTGATAGAGGCAGATGGCTGCGTCATAGCGTTCGCGGGCTTCGGCGTGGAACATGGTGTCGGGCGGCATCGGCCCGGCAATGGCGATGCCCTGGCCCCTCAAGGCATCAAGCGCGGGGCGGAGAATGTCGATTTCCTCACGGCCGATATTGCCGTCCTCGCCCGCATGGGGGTTGAGACCCGCCAGGGCGAGGCGCGGGGTGGCAATCGCGAAGTCCCGGGCGAGCGCCTCATGTGCCACCTTCGCGGTATGAATGATGGCGTCGGATGTGAGGGAGGCGATGGCCTCCTTCAAGGGCTGGTGGATCGTCACGAGAACCGTCTTCAGCGTTTCGACCGCCAGCATCATCACCGGGCCGCGCGCACCAGAATAGGGCATGTCCGCCGTCAGATGCGCCAGAAACTCGGTATGGCCGGGAAAGGCGAAGCCTTGCCCGTAAAGCACCGATTTCGAGATGGGGTTGGTGACGATGCCTGACGCCTCTCTCTCCCGCACAAGGGCAACGGCGTCCTCGATGGAGGTCAGGGCCGGATTGCCGGGCCGGGTTGGCAGAACCGGCAAGGCTGTCTGAAACGTCTCTGCAATCTGGCCGCAGGCGGCAATGGCGCGAGGGGGAGCCAGATCCAGAGCGCGCGCCGTTGCCGCGAGAACGTCCTGACCGCCGGTGACGGCAAAGCGCAAGGGCGAGGCGCGCAAGGCGGTCCAGGCCTTCAGGGCGATTTCGGGTCCGATACCGTCCGGATCACCCAGGGTGAGGATGAGGGGCGCGGGCGCCGTTGGCATCAAAGCTCGCCAACCATCTCCACCGTGGCGTCATTGCGCAGGTCGCGCAGCCAGCGGCGCGCCAGAAGCGAAAGCTGCTGGTTGACGATCTGGTTCTCGATCTCGTTGGCGCCCGGCATGCCCGGACCACCAATGCTGCGGTCACACAGGATGAAGACCTGAAGGCCCGCTGCCGTTTCCAGAACCGAGCTCGCCTGACCGCTTTCAAGGCCGGACAAGGCAGTGCGGATCTGCGGCACCAGAGCGTTGGCGCCTACCGTTCCCAGATCGGTGATGATGGCTTCGGGCACGCGGGCAAAGGCACCGCGCACGTCGGCGCAGCCCTGCACGTCGGCAGCGGAGCGTTCCAGCGCAGACCGGCGCTCGGGCGTCACTTGCGAGGAGACGAGCGTGACCTGTTGCAGGGTGAATTGCTCGGTGACCTGGCCGTCGCGGCGGTCGGCCAGAGCGACAATCATGTAGCCGCCGGGCACGCGGATCGGGTTGGAAATGCTGCCCACCGGCATTTGCTGGACGACTTGCGCCACTTGCGGACGAAGCTGCGCTGCGCTCAGCCAGCCGGCATCACCACCAGCCGCAGCAGAGGGCGCATCGGACATTTGCTGCGCGACAGCGGGGAAGGGCGCGCCCTGTTCCAGCGCGCCGTAAATGGCCATGATGCGCTGTTCAGCGTCGCTCTCGGCGCCGCTCGCCGGAAGGGTCACCATGATCTCGGCAACGCGGTACTGGGTCTGTGACGCGCTTTCGGCAAGGCGCTCGAGCGCGTTTTCGATCTGCGCATCGGAGACCCGGATACGATTGCGGTAGCGGCCGCTCACCAGATAGGACCAGGCGATTTCCGCGCGCAACTGCTGGCGTATCGTATCGATGCTGGCACCGGTACTTTCCAGTTCGCGCTGGAATTCGGCCACCGTCATGCCGTTGCGCGCAACGTTGTCTGCAATGGCCTCGTCGACTTCCTCGTCAGTGACAGGCACCTCGAACTCGGCGGCTGTCTG
This sequence comes from Glycocaulis sp., assembly GCF_052168375.1. NCBI lineage: Bacteria > Pseudomonadati > Pseudomonadota > Alphaproteobacteria > Maricaulales > Maricaulaceae > Glycocaulis > Glycocaulis sp. The sequence goes on along the minus strand of NZ_JBQLZR010000339.1, from coordinate 754 downwards.
AAGTTGCAGCGTTTCCTCGATCAGCGAGCGCAGGGCCTGTTCGCGCACCTGCACGAGCACTTCCTCGTTTGGTTCAATCCCCGAAGTGCTCAGGATGAAGCGCATGCGGTCACGCACCTCATAGGTCGTTATCGGCTGGTCATTGACGATGGCCGCGATGCCTTCGACCTGCTGCGCATGCACGCTGCCGGACAGCACCATGGCAAACGGCACCGCAAGGCTCAGCACAAGACGCTTCAGGGTCGCAATCGGCATAGGGTTCAGTTCCCGGTTATCTACCCGCAGACCATACTGATCACGAGCTTTGAGGCAATCTTGAGGACAGGGTGCATGACAGCTTCTAACCGTCCTCGGTCAGAGCGATATACAATAGCGCAGTCAGCGCAAACAAGGCAGGTGCCGACCAGGCCGCGCTGACCGTGTCGAGACTGCCCGCCGAACCGAGCCCGGTCAGCATGCGCTGCAGGAAATACAGGATAAATCCGCCAATCCCGCCCGCCAGCGCAAACCCGGCCGCGCCGCCCAGGCGCGTCAGGCGCAAGGTGGCGGCAATCGCCATCAGAGCGGCGGCAGCCAGAAGCAAAGGCTGGGCCAGCAGTGACTGCCAGCGTATCTCGTAGACGCGCGTCGAAAGGCCCGCTTCGCGCACCGAAACGATCACTTCGGGAAGGCGCCAGAAGGAGACGCCCTGCACCGAGCGTGTGCGCTCGAATAGCGCTTCCTGGCCGATTGTCGTCGGCAGTGAAATGTCCCC
>NZ_JBQLZR010000338.1:0-3198 GCF_052168375.1 Glycocaulis sp. | reverse complement strand
CAGAGGCAGGCCGGCGCGCTGCGCCACGCGGATCACGGCCACCCGGCGCAACATGTCGCGGCCATAGCGGCGCTGATTGCCGCCGGTACGCGTGCTGGCGATCAGCCCCTTTGTCTCGTAAAAGTGCAATGTAGATGCGTTAACACCGGCGCGGGCCGCCAGCTCACCCACGCTCAATCCCCCGGCATGCGCCTTCCTCGTTGATCCGGCCATGTCATTTTCCTTTGACCTCAATATTGGTTGAGGTTCTAGACCGGCGCCCTGCCAGCTTGCAATGGCAAGCCAGCTCCGCCCGTCTCATGATCAGAGTCCGATACCCATGTTCAGATTTTTCGAATCCCGCGTTGATCCGTTTCCCGCGACCGAGCCGGAAGCGCCGCCAAAAAGCCTTCTGGGTTTCATTGCCTATTACACCCGGCCGGTCCTGCCCTGGCTGATCACGCTCTCGGTTCTCACTGCCATCCTGTCGGTGTTCGAGGTGGTGTTCCTGGGCTTTCTCGGCACGCTGGTCGACTGGCTAGCCGAAGCCGATCGCGAGACGCTGTTTGACGAACACGGTGCCGGATTGCTGGCCATGGCGGCCTTTGTCCTGATCGGGTTTCCGGTGCTGGTATTGTTCAACTCGCTGATCACGCACCAGACGATTTTCGGCAATTTCCCGATGCTCGCCCGCTGGCTGACGCACCGCTACATCCTTGGCCAGTCCATGGGTTTCTTCCAGGACGAGTTCGCCGGGCGGGTCAGCCAGAAAGTCATGCAGACCGCGCTCGCGGTACGTGAAACGGTGATGAAGGTGCTCGACATCTTCGTCTATGTGGCCGTCTATTTCGTCGGCGCGCTGGTGCTGGTGGGCGGGGCGGAGCCTTTCCTGATGATCCCGCTGGTGCTCTGGCTTGGCGGCTATCTCTGGCTGCTCTTCCACTTCATCCCGCGCCTTCGCGACGTGTCCATGGCGCAGGCCGATGCCAGAGCGGAAATGACCGGACGCATCGTCGACAGCTACACCAATATCCAGACCATCAAGCTGTTTGCCCACGCCCGCCGCGAGGAGGCTTATGCCCGCGATGCGATGAGCGGCTTCATGGGTACGGTCTACAAGCAGATGCGGCTGGTGACCGGCCTCTATACCCTGCTGCAGACCCTCAATGCCGCCCTTCTGGTGACCGTGACCGCCTCCACCATCATCGCGTGGCAGATGGGGCTGGTCGGGCTTGGCGTGATCGCCGTCGCGGTCGCCATCGTCATGCGCATCCGGGCCATGTCGGACTGGATATTGTGGGAGACCGCAGGCCTGTTTGAAGCGATCGGCACCATTCAGGACGGCATCAACACCATCGCCCAGCCACAGGCCATCACCGACAGGCCGGACGCCAAGCCGCTCCTCGTATCCAGCGGCGCCATACGTTTCGAGAACATCACCTTCCACTATGGCAAGGAAAGCGGCGTTATTGACGGCCTCAGCCTCGACATTGCGCCGGGCGAGAAGATTGGTCTGGTCGGGCGCTCCGGTGTCGGCAAGTCGACGCTGGTAAACTTGCTCCTGCGCTTCTACGAGCTGGAGGGCGGGCGCATCAGCATAGATGGCCAGGATATTGCCGGCGTCAGCCAGGACTCCCTGCGCCAGCAGATCGGCATGGTCACACAGGACACCTCGCTCCTGCACCGCTCCATCCGTGACAATATCGCCTACGGCTCTCGCGATGCCGACGACGCGGCGATTCTGCAAGCCGCCCGGCGCGCGCAGGCCGACAGCTTCATCCCCGACCTGACCGACAGTGACGGGAGAACGGGCTATGACGCCCATGTCGGCGAGCGCGGCGTGAAGCTCTCCGGCGGTCAGCGCCAGCGCATCGCGATTGCGCGCATCCTGCTGAAGAACGCTCCGATCCTCGTGCTGGACGAGGCAACCTCCGCGCTCGATTCCGAGGCTGAGGCTGCTATCCAGGAACAGCTCTACCAGCTGATGGAGGGCAAGACCGTTATCGCCATCGCGCACCGGCTTTCCACCATCGCCATGCTGGACCGGCTGGTGGTGATGGACGCAGGCCGCATCATCGAACAGGGCAGCCATGATGAGTTGCTGGCCAAAGACGGCGTCTATGCCCAGCTCTGGAAGCGCCAGTCTGGCGGGTTCCTGAACGTGGACGGGCCGGACGTCTCGGTGGCGGCGAAGTAGCGTCGTCGCTCAGCGCCGTTTTCTCCCCCCGTTTACGGGGGGAGTGCCGCGAAGCGCCGAGGGGGGGAATGTTCCGAATAGCCCCGCCTCCGTCAGCTGCGCTGACACCTCCCCCGTAAACGGGGGAGGAAAAGAAGCCACCAGACTGCGGAACAGACCCAACAAAAAAGCCCGGCGTTTCCGCCGGGCTTTTCATGTCTCGAGAGCGAGAAGGGGTTAGCCCACCAGCTCCAGGCCGGAGAAGAAGAAGGCAATCTCTTCGGCGGCCGTCTCCGGGGCATCAGAGCCGTGCACGGAGTTGGCTTCGATGGACTCGGCAAACACCTTGCGGATCGTGCCCTCGTCGGCATTGGCCGGGTTGGTGGCGCCCATGACGGTGCGGTATTTCGCAATGGCGTCTTCGCCTTCGAGCACCTGAACCACGACCGGGCCGGAAATCATGAAGGAGACCAGATCGTTGAAGAACGGGCGTTCGCGGTGCACGCCGTAGAAGGTCTCGGCCTGTGCCTTGGTCATGTGGATACGCTTTTGCGCGATGATGCGCAGGCCCGCATCCTCGATCAGGGCGTTGATCTTGCCGGTGAGGTTACGCTTGGTCGCGTCGGGCTTGATGATGGAGAAAGTGCGTTGCAGCGCCATGGTTCCGGTATCCCTTTGGTGATGGCTGGGGAGGGTTGATTTGGCGCGGCTTATAGCGGCGCTTTCGCCGCCTCACAAGGCATGCTACGCGCCTTCCCCATGCTGCACATCAACGACCTCACCTACCGCATTGACGGGCGAATCCTGTTCGAGCAGGCAACGCTCTTCCTGCCGGCCAAGACCAAGATGGGCCTGGTCGGGCGCAACGGTACCGGCAAATCGACGCTCTTCCGCCTGATCCGCGGCGAGGCCAGCGCGGAAAGCGGCGATATCCGTATCCAGCCCGGTATGCGCATGGGCAGCGTAGAGCAGGAAGCCCCCGGCGGCCCGGTCTCCATCATCGACTTCGTGCTGGCCGCCGACACCGAGCGCGCGAGCCTGCT
>NZ_JBQLZR010000337.1:0-10685 GCF_052168375.1 Glycocaulis sp. | reverse complement strand
ATCAGCCCGGCGGTCAGCGGTGGAACGAAGTCCAGACGGCTGCCTGCCGGGCGTGCGGAGCAGATGGCCATTCCGGCGGCCAGACATAGCCCGACGCCCAGAACGGCAACGATCGCAGCACTATTGGCGAAGGCCAGATGAGCCCGTGCCTCATCGACTGGAGCGTAGGGCCAGAGCGCACCGGTCAGCGCGAGTACGCTGACCGCAACGGTGCCGGCCGCGACCGTCAGACCCAAAGTTGTATGCAGGCGCACATTCATCAGTGGCGTTTCAAGCCGCCAGCTTGGACGCTACCCGATATTTCGCCTCGGTGGACTTGGCGATGTCGTCGAGCGTGACGCCGTCTGCAAGCTCGATGAGTTCCAGCCCGTCCTCGACCACATCAAACACGCCATAGGTGGTGATGATGCGGTCAACGCAGCCCTTGCCGGTCAGCGGCAGGGCGCATTCCTTGAGAAGCTTGGGAGAACCGTCCTTGGCGGTGTGCTCCATGATCACGACGACGCGCTGCACGCCGGCGACGAGGTCCATCGCACCGCCCATGCCCTTCACCATCTTGCCCGGGATCATCCAGTTGGCGATGTCACCCTTTTCGGACACTTCCATGGCGCCGAGAATGGACAGGTTGATATGGCCGCCGCGGATCATGCCGAAGCTGTCAGACGAGCTGAAATAGCTGGTGCGTTTGAGTTCGGTAATGGTCTGCTTGCCGGCATTGATGAGGTCAGCGTCGACCTTGTCCTCGGTCGGGAACGGGCCCATGCCGAGCATGCCGTTTTCCGATTGCAGGGTCACATCCATATCTTCGGGGATGTAGTTCGCCACAAGCGTCGGGATGCCGATGCCCAAATTGACGTAGAAGCCATCCTCAAGCTCTTTGGCGGCGCGTTCGGCGAGTTGGTCGCGGGTCCAGGCCATGCTCGTTTCCTCCGTTATGCCGCGCGCACGGTGCGCTGTTCGATGCGCTTCTCGTGCTCGCCCTTGATGATGCGCTGGACGAAAATGCCCGGCGTGTGGATGTGATCAGGATCGAGGCTGCCGACCGGCACAATCTCTTCGACCTCGGCGATCGTGACCTTCCCGGCAGTGGCCATCATCGGATTGAAATTGCGGGCGGTCTTGCGGAAGACGAGATTGCCTTCGCTGTCACCTTTCCACGCCTTGATGATGGAGAGATCAGCCTTCAGGCCGGTCTCCATCACATAGGTTTCGCCGTCGAAATCCTTGTGTTCCTTGCCTTCGGCAACGAGCGTGCCGACACCGGTCTTGGTGTAGAAGGCCGGAATGCCGGCGCCCCCTGCCCGGATACGCTCGGCCAGCGTGCCTTGCGGATTGAACTCCAGCTCGAGCTCGCCGGAGAGATACTGCTTCTCGAAGGTCTTGTTCTCGCCGACATAGGACGAGACCATCTTGCGGATCTGGCGGGTATGCAGAAGCAGGCCAAGCCCGAAATCGTCAACGCCGGCATTGTTGGAGATGACCGTCAGGTCCTTCACGCCGCTATCGCGCAAAGCCAGGATCAGGTTTTCCGGAATGCCGCACAGGCCAAACCCGCCGGCCATCACGGTCATGCCGTCAAAGGTCAGCCCCTCAAGCGCAGCAGCTGCATCCGCATAGACTTTCTTCACCGTTCGGGTCCTCCGGATAAATTTCAACGTGCGTTGTATAATTGCCCACAGCGCTTGCGCCAAGCGGCCAATTGCCTGCGGCATGCATCGGTGTGTGGGAATAGCGGATCGGGAAAGCCGGGTCCATGGGCGCCGGGTCCTGGACCTCAGAAGAAATGCGCCGGACCGGAGGCTAGACTCCGATCCGGCGCTGTCTGGATGCGCGAGGCTCCAGGAAGTCCGGATCCGGCGAGGGACTGGGAACACATGGCCCGAACTTCGAGTGTATAACGCCATAGCCTAGCTGAACCGTCGCTGAACGGGAATGATGGCCCCGGTTCAGTCTCCGGGTACCCGGAAATACTGACGGTCGGCTTCGATGGCGACGGCCCCGCCCAGAAACAGGATGTAGGCCGCCCAGTAGATCCACAGAAGGAAGATGATGACCGCGCCCAGCGAACCGTAGAGCGAGACACTCACTACAGTGGCGACATAGGTGTTGAAGCCTGCCGAAAGGGCAAGCCAGAGGCCGGTCGAAACCCCGGCGCCGATAGCGCACGCAAACCACGAGGTTTCCCGCGCACGCTGCATGACATAGCGATAGAGCAGCATCAGTGCTGCCATCATCGCGAGCACCGACACACTCCAGGGATTGATAACGACATTTACCGCCTCTCCGCCAAAGCCAAGAGGCTCCAGGATGCGGTTCAAGATCGCAGGCACAATCATCACGGTAAGATTGGCTGCTATAAGCAGGCCAACACCGGCCAGAACGGCCAGTATCGCGATCAGGTTGAACTTCACGAGTGAACGCAGCCCGTCCCGGCCCGCGATATGATTCAGGCCGGTGATGATGGCCTTGGTGCCACGCGATGCCGCGAAAAGGGCGATAGCCATCGCGATGACGCCTTGAAGGGTCAGAAGCGCAGGTGACGTCGTGGCAAGGCGGGAGAGCTGGTTCATCACCAGATTGGCAACTTCTGGCGGAAGGACGCGGGCTATGCGGCTGACCTGTTCGACGGCGTCGGCCTGATCCTGCACAAGCCCGTAGATGGATGCCACGACCGCAATTGCCGGAAAGATCGACAGGAGCGCAAAGAAGGACGCCCCGCCCGCATAGAGCATCATCTCGCGCTGGAGCACGCGAGCGATCGAACGCACGACGATTGCCAGCGGACCAAAGCCGGTCACGGCATTGATACGCTCTCTCGCGGCTCTCAGCCGGCGTACGACCACTCCATCCGCCTTTCACACCTTGCCCGGCACAGCCCGTCCTTGTGCAACGCACCAAGGCAAGGCTGGTTCACGCCTGCTTGCCGAATGCGCCCTTTTTCCGCAGTGCATCTATCGCATTCCGGTCAAACCCCCAGTCTGCCAGAACACTGTCGGTGTCTGACCCGGGCTTTGGGGCTGGTCCCTGAATGGCGCCAGGCGTCCGCGAGAAGCGCGGAGCGGGCGCTGCCTGGCGAACACCGGCAACTTCCGTGAAGACGCCGCGCTCGGCCATGTGAGGATGCACCGCGGCCTCATCGGTCGTCAGCACAGGCGCAAAGCAGGCATCGCTGCCTTCAAGCAGCGCAGACCATTCGTCGCGCGTCCTTGTCGAGAAAACCGCTTCCAGCCTTGCACGTTGAGCACCCCACTGGCTAGCATCGTAGGGATTGGCCATCACCGGTTCGCCGGAAAGGCCCAGCGTCTCCAGAAGCAGGCTGTAGAACTCCGGCTCCAGAGGGCCGATTGAGACGAACTTGCCGTCAGCGCACTTGTAGGTGCCGTAAAAGGCTGCCCCGCCATCGAGCAGGTTTTCGCCCCGCCCCCGGCTCCAGACACCCATGGCCTGAAGCTGGTGAATGGCTCCCATCAGCGATGCAGCACCGTCGACAATGGCGGCATCCACCACCTGGCCCTCTCCGGTCGTGCGGGCATGGGTAAGGGCCGCCAGCACGCCGAAGGCGAGATACAGCGAGCCGCCACCAAAATCGCCGACAAGATTGAGCGGAATGGCCGGACTTTCCGGCGTTCCCATCGCGTCGAGCGCGCCTGTGAGCGAGATATAGTTGATGTCATGGCCCGCCGCATGGGCGAGCGGCCCGTGCTGGCCCCAGCCTGTCATACGACCGTAAACGAGTGCGCGGTTGCGCTTGTGAGCGACGTCCGGGCCAAGCCCCAGACGCTCCATGACGCCCGGCCGGAAGCCTTCCAGCAGAATGTCCGCGCGGGCAACCAGATCGAGGCATGCGCTGACTGCGTCAGGGTTTTTCAGATCAAACGCCACCGAACGGCGCCCGCGCGCCAGAACTTCGGCCGGGCCTCCGCCATGGGCACCCGGGCGGTCGATCCGCACCACATCGGCGCCGAGGTCGGACAAAAGCATGGCTGCGAAAGGTGCAGGTCCCAGGCCAACAAATTCAACGACTTTAACGCCACGCAAAGGGCCTTGTGCATTCATGGGGCTGCTCCGGGCAGAAAAAATTGAGGCATTTGAAGGAATTCGGGTTGTGACACTGAAATTACACCGACACAATGGCAGCCCTGTCAGGCCCGGGGGACCTATGGGGCGTGCCGTAACCTTGCTTGTGTGTGGTGACGCCGAAGCTGCGGGCGAACTCGCCGGCGAGCTATGCGCGCTTGGATTTTCCGCCCGCCCCTCAAGCGCCTCTTCTCTGGCTGCCACGCTCGAGAGCGAGGCTGTCGATGCGGTTGTCACCTTTGAAGTTCTGGATCACTCGCTTCTTGGCGGAACGCGCGCGGTCATCTCGCTTGCGGGCCCATTCGATGGTGCGGACGCAGTCATCGTGCCGCCCGCCCATCCGATCCAGGTAGCTGCACGCATTCGCGGTCTCTTGCGCCTTGGCGTACTGGAAGAAGCCGCCCGCCAGCGCCTTGCCGATCTGGGCGATGCCGGTCAGATACTCGCCAAGGGCGAGCAGAAGTCCGGCCCCATATCAGTGCTCTATGCCGGCCCTCCGGACCCCGCCTATCTGCGGCTGGAGCACGCGCTGGAACGCGCTGGCGCTGCAACGATTGCCGCTTTCTCGACCTTCAACGCCTTTGACTATCTCCATGAGCGTGCATTCGACGCGGTGGTCCTGAACACGCGGCCCAAGCCCGATATCGCCCATACCGTGTGCTCGGCCATGCGCCGCAATACACGGCTCTATCACACGCCGACGGTGCTACTGAGCCATCAGGAAGTCTATCAGGCTGCTGACGAGGCATTCGCGCGCGGTGCATCGGATATCCTGCCCGCTTCGCTGGAAGCCGATGATCTGGCAGCCCGGATTCTGGCTCTTGCCCAGGAACGCCGCCGGCGCCGTCTGTCGAAAGGCCTTCTGGAGTCCTGCCGTGTTTCAGCGGTCCTCGACAGCGAAACGGACCTTTTCAGCGAAGCCTTCGGCCAGCGCCATCTGACAAGCCTGCTTTCGCTGTCACAGACCCGCAAGCTGCCATTGTCCGTAATCGGTCTGACCGTTGCGGTTCCGGGGTCTGCCGGCCCCTCCAGTGGACGCCATGCCTCGGGCGCCCTTAACCAGTTTGCCTCAATGCTGCGCCATTGTGTGCGGGCAGAGGACTTGGCCGTGCGCCTGTCTGGCGACACGTTCTACCTCGCCCTGCCTGGCACGGGCGCAGCCGATGCGCAGGTTGTCGCCGCTCGCGTTGCCGCGATTGCCGAGTGTACTGCGTATGAAGGGTCCGACCCGCTTCAACCGTTCCGGATCGTGCTGCGCCACCAGGCTGTCGAGGCAGGCCCCGGCGACCGGGCGTCCGCGCTGATCGCGCGCGCTTTCAGCGGACTTGGCGAACAGCAACCCGCTTTCGCTGCAGTCTGATCGGAAGCGGGATCCCGGTCTCAGGCCGCCCGGCCCCGGCTGGCGGCGTCCGCAATCGGGCCAATGAGACGCTGTACGCCCTTGAGCCGTCCCGCGATGTCCTCGAACTCCCCGCGAAGCACCATGGAGTTGTCAGGCCGCAGCTTGTAGTCGGCCGGCCGCCTGTTCATCAGCTCGATCAGCGCCATCGGGTCGGAAAACGCGTGATCGCGGAACGTCGCGACCGCGCCCTTGGGCCCGGCATCCAGCTTGGCAATGCCCGCCTTCTTGCAAAGCGCCTTGATAGCCACGACCTGCAGCAGGCTTTCAACCTCGTCAGGCAACGCGCCGAACCGGTCGATCAGTTCAGCCGCGAAAGTTTCACGTTCCTGCTTCGTGTCAAGCTTTGAAAGTCTGCGGTAAAGGCCCATACGGACATCAAGATCAGGAACATAGTAGTCCGGAATGAGGACCGCCGCGCCGGTATTGATCTGCGGTGACCAGTCACCTTCCTCGAGTGCGGGCGCATCGGTCTTGAGCGAGGCGACAGCTTCCTCCAGCATGGCCTGGTAGAGCTCGACTCCAACGTCTTTAATGTGACCGGACTGCTCCTCGCCAAGCAGGTTCCCGCCCCCGCGCAAGTCGAGGTCGTGGCTGGCAAGCGTGAAACCGGCGCCGAGACTGTCGAGCGACTGGAGTACTTTCACGCGCTTTTCCGCGCCTTCGGTAATCTTCTCGCGCGCAGGGGTGGTCAGATAGGCGTAGGCGCGCGCCTTGGAGCGCCCGACCCGTCCACGCAGCTGATAGAGTTGCGCCAGGCCGAACCGGTCCGCCCTGTGCACCACGAGCGTATTGGCTGTCGGCACGTCGATCCCGGATTCCACGATGGTGGTGGAAAGCAGCACATCAAACCGGCCCTCGTAGAAGGCCGTCATGATGTCTTCCAGCGACGTAGCCGCCATCTGGCCATGCGCAATTTCGAAGCTGATTTCCGGAACGGCTTCACGCAGGAATTCCGCCGTGTCTTCCAGATCGGAAATGCGCGGCACGACAAAGAAGCTCTGACCGCCCCGGTATTTCTCGCGCAACAGCGCTTCGCGCACGGTTACGGGATCGAATGGCGCGACGTAGGTGCGCACGGCCAGCCGGTCGACCGGCGGCGTCGCAATAATCGATAGATCACGAATACCGCTCATCGCGAGCTGCAAGGTGCGCGGAATGGGTGTCGCGGTCAGGGTAAGCACATGCACGTCGGTGCGCAGCTCTTTCAGCCGCTCCTTGTGCTTCACCCCGAAATGCTGCTCCTCGTCGATAATCAGGAGACCGAGATCAGAAAACGAGATCGTCTTGGCCAGCAGCGCGTGGGTGCCGACCACAATTTCGCAGCGCCCCTCCGCCAGCTCGTTGCGCGTCTCTGACGCTTCCTTTGCACTGACCAGCCGCGAAAGCTGGCGCACCTTGACCGGCCAGCCCTTGAAGCGCTCCGCGAAAGTGTTGAAGTGCTGGCGTGCGAGCAGCGTGGTAGGCGCCACAACCGCGACCTGCTTGCCAGTCATCGCCGTGATGAAGGCCGCGCGAAGGGCGACTTCGGTCTTGCCAAAGCCCACATCGCCGCAGATCAGCCGGTCCATCGGACGGCCGCGCGCAAGGTCCTCGAAGACATCCTCGATGGCCGACAGCTGATCGTCGGTCTCGGCAAACGGGAAGCGGGCCGCAAACTCGTCATAGAGCCCGGCTGGCGGTTCGATCACCACACCTTCGCGGGCGTTGCGGGCAGCCGCGATGCGGATGAGCTCGTCGGCCATGTCGCGAAGGCGCTTCTTGGCCTTTGCCTTGCGAGCCTGCCAGGCGACGCCGCCCAGCTTGTCGAGCTGCGCGGTCTCGCTGTCATTACCGTAGCGCGAGAGAAGCTCGATATTCTCTACCGGCAGGAAGAGCTTGGCGCCGCCCGCATATTCCAGCTCCAGACAGTCGTGGGGCGCGTCCTGCACCGTGAGCGTCTTCAGGCCGAGATAACGGCCAAGACCATGATCGGAATGGACGACGAAGTCGCCGGTAGAAAGGCTTCCCGCCTCGGTGATGAAGTCGGCATTCTTGCGCTTGCGCACCCGCCGGGCGAGGCGGTCGCCCAGAATGTCCTGCTCGGAAACGACGGCGAGCGTGTCCGTCTCGAAGCCCTGCTCCAGCGGCAGTACGACGCGCGCAATCGCGCTTTTCGGCAGGCTCTGAACCGCATTCCAGTCGCGCGCGATGGCAATCGGCGCCAGCCCGTGCTCGCCCAGCACGCTGGCCAGCCGGTCAGACGCCCCTTCGGTCCACCCCGCCACCATTACTCGCTTGCCCGACTGGCGAAGCTGGACGATGTGCTGGCGCGCCGCGTCAAAGACGTTGTGACCGGCCTGACGTTCGGCGGCAAAGCTCCGGCCGATACGGCCCGGAAGGGTAACCACGCTCTCGCCCGGCTCGTGCAACGCTGTGAAGCGCCGCGTGGCGCGCCCCGACAATAGCGCCTCCCATTCATCACCGGTCAGATAGAGCGCTTCGGGCTCCAGCGCGCGATAGACGGGAGCGGAAAAGGCCCCGCGTCCGGTATTGGCCTGAGCCGCATCCTGACGGGCCTGATAATAGTCGCTGACCTGTTCGAGGCGCTCGGCCACGGCGTCGCGCACCAGAGGGTCGAGCGCGACAAGGCCGCCCGTACCCAGATAGTCGAACACGGTTTCCATGCGCTCATGGAAGAGCGGCAACCAGTGCTCGGCGCCTTGCGGGCGGGCGCCTGCACTGACGGAATCGTAGACCGGGTCGCCAGACACCGCCCCGCCAAAGCGCTTCAGGAAGCCGGACCGGAAGCGCGAGATCGCGTCTGCATCGATCAGCACCTCGCTGACCGGCGTGAATTCCACACCCGGCAACTGGCGGGTGGTGCGCTGGCTCTCGACATCGAAAGCGCGCACCGATTCCAGCGTGTCACCGAAGAAATCGAGCCGCACCGGCTCTTCCGCGCTGGCCGGAAAGACGTCAATGACCCCGCCGCGCACGGCAAAATCGCCGCGCTCGGACACGGTCGCTGTACGCGTATAGCCATTGGCGGCGAAATAGGTGGTCAGGCGCTCCACCTCGACCAGCCCGCCCTGACGGGCACTGATGCCCGCCGTTGCCATCACGCTGCGCGGGGCAACGCGCTGGAGCATGCCGTTCACCGTCGCGATGACGATCAGCGTGCCGTCCCGCTTTGCATCCCAGTTGGCGAGACGGTGCAGAGCCCCTGCCCGGCGCGCTGCCGTGCGCGGGCTGGGACTGATCCGGTCATAGGGCTGACAATCCCAGGCGGGCAGGCGCAAACGCTGTATGTCCGGCGAGAAGAAGGCACACGCATCGGCAAAGGCGAGCGCGCGCGCTTCGTCCGAAGCGATAAACAGATTGATGCCGCCACGCGCCCGCGCTGCGTCGCAAAAGACAAGCGCGTCATAGCCCTCCGGCACACCGCTGACGGTCAGGCTTTCGGGTGCGGTGGCAATGCGGTTCAGGTCGGTCATATCTCGGCGTCCATAAATACGCTAGCGCCCGCACAGGCACTATTGCGCCCGTGCGGGTTTGAATTTTCTGCTCTGGGTCCCGGCTCGGGGGCCGCGGCCCCGGTCTTGATGGCTTTGAGCCTCTCCACCGGGTTCCCGGGCTTGACCCGGGATCCATTTTTAGTTCCCGCGCATCAGTGCTGGCGGACGTTTCGCCTGTCGGGCCGCCTGGCGGCCCGCAAGCGCGATCCCCGATCAAGCCGAGGACTGGCCGCGCGTCCGAGCCTATGCGAGGCGCGAAGCCCGGATGGGCTGAGCACCACCAGGAAAGATCTACTCGCCCGGACCGTCGCTCACGATGGCTTCGTGCCGGAAACTTTTCAGCGCATCCAGCACCGGTCCATCGAAATTGGCCGGCGTTTCGGCGCGTCCTGTGATCCAGGCATAGACCTCGGTGTCGGGCGCATCGAGCAAGCGCTCGAAAGCGTCCAGTTCGGCCGCATCGAGATCGGCAAGGCGCGCCTCGGCAAACCGGCCCATGATCAGGTCGGCTTCCTTGAAACCGCGCCGCCAGGCGCGAAACATGAGGCGCTTCCTGCGGTCGGCATCATTGATGGGCGTGTTCGGGTCGGAAAACGGATCATCACTCATGGCGCGGGATATAGCGGGCACGAGGGATGAGGCAAAGGGTGGTTTCATCACCTGCCTGTGCCAGCGCCCTTCCCTCCGCCCGCCCCGCGGGCAAAACTCATCCCATGCGCCCTGAGTCCCTCTTTCCCCTGTTTGCCGATCTGACGAGCCTGCCGGGCGTCGGGCCGAAGCTCGCCGGGCTGCTGGAAAAGGCGTTTGGCGGCGGGCGGGTGAAGGATGCGCTTTTCACACTTCCCACTGGCCTCGTCGATCGATCACGTCGAGTGACGGTATCGGAGTGCGGTGCGGGCGGCTCATCCGGCCTTGTCACGCTGGAGGTGGAGATCGAGGCGCATATCGCGCCGCCGACCTTCCGACAGCCCTACAAGATCCGGGCGAGCGACGAGACGGGCTTCCTCCATCTGGTCTTCTTCAATGCCCGCAAGGACTATCTGATGCGCGCCCTGCCGCCCGGCGAGCGCCGGATCGTGTCAGGCAAGGCTGAACGCTTCGGATCGGAAATCCAGATCGTCCACCCCGACCTTGTCGCAAAGCCCGGTGAGATACTCGCAGAGGATCTGATACAGCCGGTCTATCCCCTCACCGCCGGCCTGTCGGCCAATGTGGCGCGCAAGACCGTGCGGGCCGCTCTGGAGCGTTTGCCGGACCTGCCCGAATGGATCGATCCGTCACTGCCGGAACTTGCCGCCTGGCCCGTCTGGGCGGAGGCCATGCGGACCGTCCATGCGCCGCAAGGCGCAAGGGCGATGGAACCATCGGACCCGGCGCGGACCCGCCTCGCCTTTGATGAATTGCTGGCCCACCAGCTGGCCCTGAAGCTCGCCCGCGCGAGTCGCAAGGCACGCCGGGGGCGCGAGTTGAAAGGCTCTGGCGACAAGGTGAAGGCTGTGCTTGCCGCTGCACCCTTCACGCCGACCGGCGCCCAGATGCGCGCCTTCGAGGCGGCGAAAGCCGACATGGAAACGGCCACGCGCATGATGCGGCTCGTGCACGGCGATGTCGGGTCAGGCAAAACCTTTGTGGCTGCCCTTTGCGCGGCGCAGGCAGCCGAAGCCGGCGTGCTGCGTCAATCTCTTTCTGACGTTTGGATATTGCAGTTTCAA
>NZ_JBQLZR010000336.1:0-5772 GCF_052168375.1 Glycocaulis sp. | reverse complement strand
TGGACCCTCGATCTTGGCGCGCTTGATGGCGGACGCATTGGCGGGCTTTCCGTCGGTGATGACGGCGCGATTTACCTGACGGGCGGAGCAGGCGCAGGCTTTGCACCGAGCGCGCCGCTGGCAGCCAATGAGGGCGGACGTGATGCCTTCCTCGTCCGGGTTGAGGACGGTCCGTCAGCGTCTGTCGGCTACACGACTTTCCTGGGAACTGGCGCCGATGACGTGGCCGCCAGCGTGCAGGTGGTCGATGGCAAGGTTTACGTCTCCGGCACGACCAATGGCGCGCTGCCCGGTGCCAGCCAGACCGGAACGCGCAACGCTTTTGCCGCTGGTTTCGATGCGGCGACCGGTACCCATGAATGGACGCAGCAGGTGTCAGGCCGGGGCGGCGTCTCCCAGGGCGCTGGCCTCGTGGTCGATCCACAGGGCGATTCGGTGTTGTCGCGTCTTGGCCTGCCCGAAGGCCGCATAATCTATGCCGACAGCCGCGTCGTGACCGCCCAGAGCGCCGCGCGGGCGGGCGACCATTTTTACGTCTCGGTTGATGGCGGGCGGGCCCGCAAGATCACGATCGACGAGAACGAGACCATGCGGTCCCTGACATTCAAGCTGAATGCGGTGCTTCTGCTCAAAGGTAGCGCAACCGTCGCCCGCCGCTCCGGCGAGGAGTTTCTGCGCATCACGCCGCGTGATGGCATAAAGGTGGAGTTCCGCGCCGGGTCTGAAGGTCAGGACGGGCTTGCAGGCCTTGGTCTGCCGTCAGGCACCATCACCGGAAAATCGCTGATCTCGCGCACGAGTTCCCGTGACGAAAGCGCGGCTGCTCCGCCTTCCTTTGCCTTGCGGCTCGATTCGCGCCTCGACATCTCCACGCGCGACGGGGCGGCAGCGGCTAACGAAAAGCTGACCGAGGCCATGACTGTCGTGCAGCGGGCCTGGCGGGAGCTGACACAGGACCCGGCCCTGAAGCAATTGCTGGAAGGGCCGCAGGCCGGACGCAGGGGCGGGCAGGTGCCTGCCTATCTGCAAAGCCAGATCGCCAATTATAATGCCGGCCTCACCCGCCTCATGGGCGGCAGCCCGCAGGCCGGCACGCTCGGCTTTTTCTGATCTCCCCTTGACAATTATTCGCCCAAAGCGAACATAAAAGGGTGAGAGAGATTGCTTACAGCAAGCAGGCAGTGAAGGCATTGCGCCGCATGCCGGCAAATGACGCGCGGCGCGTCATGGCAAAAATTGACCAGTTTGCTGCTGACCCGGCCGCCCTTGCCAACAATGTGAAGGGCCTGTCCGGATCATCCTTTCTTCGCCTACGTGTTGGAGACTGGCGCGTCATAATGGATGACAAAGGCAATGTTCTTGAAATTTTGAAGATTGCGGCGAGAGGCAGTGCATATGAGTAAGGGTGATGCCATGCAGACCATAACCACGCCAACAGGCGAGAAGCTGGTGGTCATCCCGCTGGAGCATTACGAGGCGCTGATCGACGCGGCAGATGTAGCCTCGGCAGAAAAAGTCGCCGCCAGCGTACTCAGCGGCGAGGAAGAGCTTGTCCCGGCCAGCGTAGTTAAGGAGCTGGTTGAAGGCGGTAATCCGGTACGTGTCTGGCGCCGCTATCGTGGCCTGACGGCACGCGATCTGGCCTCGAAAGCCGGAATCAGCCCGGCCTTTTTGTCAGAGATCGAGACGGGCCGAAAAGAAGGCAGTGTCTCAGCGCTCAAGCGTCTGGCTGGCGCGCTGAAAGTGGACCTCGACGACCTAGTCTAGTTCCCGCCAACGGTGGAGAAGGTCGAGACATTCCCGATAGCCGTGGCAGATCCCGTCATGCCGCCAACATAGCCGGTCGCGCGCATCTGTGTGACCGAGCTGATTGCGCCGCCATTGGCCTGGTTCACAGGCGCGGTGAGGCCGACCGGGCAGGTGGCGCAAATATAGGCCGACTGCGCATTGCCGATGGCAGAGCTGGTGCCATAGGCCGCCATGCCGTTGCCAAGCTGCATGTTGACCTGGCCCGTCACGGCGCCGGCATTGTTCTGCGCGACACCGCTATAGGCATCGGCACCGATATTGGAGACAAGCGCGTTATTGCCGACCGCATGGGCCGAGCCCACCACCGGGCCGTCACCAAACGTGCCGACCGCGAGCGTCGTGGTGGCGCGGACGCTACCCGAATTGTTCTGGCTGCCCTGCAGGTGACCATACCCCCAGTCATTCTGGGTCGAGGCGGTATTGCCCGAGGCCTCGCTCATGGCGGTGACGCCCCAGTTGGCATTGGCAATGTCGGCATCAACCGTGGCGCGCACATTGCCGGAGTTTTCCTGGTCTGCCAGCGCCACGATGTCGGCTTCATAGCCCGTGACCGTCAGGCTGTTGCCGGCGCTCTGGGCGGTGGCGAGCGCAGTTTCAACTTCCTCTGCCTCTATCTGGGAGCTGGCATCGACATCCGCTTGCGAGCTCTGGCTCACCGAAAGCGGCATGGCGCCGGTCCCCATCACCTCGACCGCATTGGCTGCGGCAATGGCAGACTGGGCGGTGTTGCCGCCATAGGTGTTCAGACGCAGCGCCGAGAGGGCCGAGACACTGGCGCCTGCGCCTGCGCTCTGGACAGCGTCCATTTCCAGCCCGTCAGCCGCATCGACGGTCAGGGCATTGCCCTGAGCCGTGGCAAACCCGCTGGAAAGGCCCCAGACCGAATCGGCTTCGATATCGCTCGTCGCGCTGGTCGAGCCGTCCGTTGTCTGGGACGAAATCACCTGGGACGGCGAAGCAAAGCTGCCGCCAGCCGAATTGCTCTGCGCGGTCGCTATTGCGGTGGCGATCTCGGTGCCGTCCGCCTCTACCTCGACGGCCGCATCGACCGGCGCGCTGTTCGACTGGTCGTTCTCTACCCTATCGGTAGACGCCGCGAAGGACGCTGCGGATGTCGCCATCGCGGCGGTCATGGCCACGATTGACCTCAGTGCGAGCCTGGACATAGGGGGCCTCCGAACCGGCATATGCCGTATTGAGCTGGACACCGCCGGTGATGTTCGACGGGCCGATGGGATCATTGAACTGGCAGACGGCTTCGGCCGGCACGCCATAAAGCTGGGACGACATTTCAAGCACGGCGCGTTCGATGACCGAGCGGACAGCCAGCTGGACCGGCTCGAGTGAACGGCCGCCGGCAGACAGGTCCACCACGACATCGCCGAAGAAGCTGAAAACGCCTGCGGACAGCTCGCGGCCGATGATCTGCTTCTGGTAGGAGACCACGTCGACCACTTCGAGCGTGCGGCTGTCCACCAGGCGCAGGTCCAGCGCGACATTCATCACGTAAACGCGGCGGGAAAACACACCAGACGGGCTGGAATCCACGCTGTCCCCGGCAAACAGGTCCTGGCCGTTCGAGCGGATATTGGCGTTCAGCTCGGTAATGCCGCCGACCAGAAAATAGTCCGAGCCAGGCATGGAGCCGGAATAGATCTGGCGGAAGCCTTGCTCCTCGCTCTCATCGCCGATGAGCTGGCTATTGGCATAGCGCAGTTCAAGCTCCGCAACCGATGTATCAAAACGCTCCACCAGGCGCGCGCCAGCCTTGGCAAAGGCGCTCATCGCCATCAGCGAGGCACCTTGCGTGACCCGCGTGCCACCTTCAGGGGCGAGCTGGCCGGTGTAGTCGGCAATGCGCCCGACGGCGACGCGCGGTGCCTGACGGCCCTGCTGGCGGGCATGCCCGGACAGGCAGACAAGCGCCTGCGAATAGGGTGTCGGGTTTGCCGTGACGGGGGCATTGCCGGTCGGCGTGGCATACAGCCCGTCAGAGCCGGAATTGGAGGTGGCGCAAGCCGAGACGGCCAGGGCCGAAACGGCGGCAACAAGGAAACTCTTGATACGCGTCATGACTATTGCTCCCGTGCGGGATCAGAGGAGGGGGCAGGCACGGTACGAAGCTGGTTTGCCAGCCGGCCGGCAGATTCCATGCCGGTGACGGCAGGCGCGGCATTGTAGGCCGCAGCGGCATTGCCCGCTTGCGGCTGCGCGCCGGTGCTGGTGGCATTGGCGGAGATATTGCCGGTATTGGTCTGGCGGGAATTGACCACCACAGTGTTGTAATTGCCGTTCACCACCACATTGAGCTGGTTGGCGATAGCGGTCGCAGAGGAGCCAAGATACTGGCCGCCATTGCCCACGCCGCCGCCATTCGACCCGCCGGAGCCGGTGACCGTGCCCTGCGCCGAAACGCCGACACCGGTCTGGATGATGCCATTGATCACCACACGGTTGGCGCCGCGTCCGCGCTGACCTGCATAGGGACGGTTCTCGTCGCCGCGTGCCATGCCGTAGGGCTGGCTCCAGTTGTCGCCTGCCTGCTGGGCAGCCGCCATCGGAAAGCCCGAGAGGACCAGCGCTGCTGCCGTGAGGGTGACTTTGGCAATGGGCGGCATAATCTTTTCCAGTGTCCTGTTTGGATACGTTCACCCTGCCGGGCTGCAACGCCTGTGCCAGACGCGAGGGCTACGGCCCGTTCGAACAAGGGAAATGCCCGTTGAGCGATCCAACGCCTGAAAAGCCTGCGGGACGCGACCCCTTGCCGGCCGAGCCTGCAAGCCCGGGACCAGTGCGTGCCCCATTGCTTGGACCAGGCGTCTCCGGTCTTGTGCTGGCGCTCTGCATACTCACCATACTGGCGCACGGCGTGGATGCCTGGGCGCAGGCCAATAACCATATCCTGCATGGATATATTCTGTGGGCAGGGGCACTCGTGACGGCCCCTCAGGCCTTGCCGTCGCCGCCGCCGCCCGCACCGCTTGGCGGGTTCAGCCCTTACATCCTCCACGTCTTTGTTCATGCCGGCTGGTGGCACGTGCTCCTGAACATGGGGATATTGCTGGCGGTGGGCAGCGCGGCGGCGTCCGCCTTCGGGCGGGGCCTTCTGGCAGCCGCGGGCTTTCTCGCCTTTTACTTTACCTGTGCCATTGCGGGAGCGGGCCTGCACGCCCTCGTCCACGTCAATGAGCCGAGCTTCATGATCGGCGCATCGACGGCCGTGTCCGGCGTTTATGCGGCGGCTGGCTGGGCGGGCGGCGGCCGGGCCGGCATGCTGCGCCTGGCTGTGCCATGGCTGTTGATTAATGCCCTGATTGGCGTGGCGAGCGTGTTCTATTCCTTGCCGATTGCATGGGCGGGCCATGTCGGCGGCCTGCTGGCCGGCATGCTGCTTTACCCTGTATTCCTGAGGGTCTTCGGCCGGCGCTAGAACAGCGTGTCGAGATGGTCCTCGCCGTCGATCTCCAGCCCCTTGATGACAGCGGCCCCTGCGGCGTCCAGCGACACGATCAGGCGCAGCCGGCGTTCATCGCGGTAGCCTTCCAGCTCCAGCGCTGCTTCCGGCGATGCGAAATAGCGCTCGATATTGTAGCTGACGGTCAGGTTTTGGCCCGGCTCGCCGGCAATGGTAGACGCGCGGCGAACCCGCCCCTGGATATGACGTCCCGGTGGGGGCATGCCGTGAACCGAAACGGGCCGGGAAGATCCATTCTCGCCTTCGGTCAGACCGACCCAGATGCGATCCCCTTGCTGGAACGTATGCAACTCGCCGTTTTCCAGCTCGCTCGTTTCGAGTCTCTGCAGGGGCGTTGTCAGTTCGACATAATGGCCCAGCAGCAGGTCGCGCGGGTCGACCGGCTCCATGTCCAGGCGGATTTCGGTGCCGCCAGACCGCGCATTGGCCTGATGGACGACCATAAAGGCGAGCACGCCGGTCATGGCCAATGCAATGGCGAGAAGTCG
>NZ_JBQLZR010000335.1:0-10025 GCF_052168375.1 Glycocaulis sp. | reverse complement strand
TGTCCTGCACATCGGGAACCAGCGTCAGGGTCTGGAACAGCTTTTCAAGGTCGACCGCCGCCTGACGGATTTGGCGGTAGGCAAAGCCCAGAATGTTGAGAGGCTGGTAGACGGTCATCAGGAGCAGGGTCAGCGCGGCAATATCGCCTGCCTGCAAATCCCCTTGCAGGGCCAGCACGGTGCCGACCAGCGCCACGCCCAGAAGGCCCCCGTTCATAATGGCGCTCTGGATGATGTTCAGCGTGTTGAGGCTCTGGTCCGACTTGGCGGCAACCTGCGCATAGCGGGCCTTGGCGGCATTATAGCGCTCAGCCTCACGCCGTTCGGCGGCAAAGGCCTTCACCGTCTCGAAATTGCCAAGGATATCGACGGCGCGGGCATTCACCTCATTGTCCGCCTCGTTCATCTGGCGGCGCAGCTTCACCCGCCATTCGGTGAGGAACCACGTCACCAGCGCATAGGTCACCACAACCGACACAATGATGGCCGAAAACATCCAGCCATACCGCACCGCCACGAGGATGGCGGCGATGATCAGCTCCACCACAGACGGGACGATGTTGAAGACAAGGAAGCGCAGCAGGAAGTCGACCGCGTTTGCACCCCGGTCGACAATGCGGTTCACCGCGCCGGCGCGCCGCGTCTGGTGATAGCGCAAGGAAAGCGACTGGATGTGCAGGAAGCCTTTGACCGCCATCAGGCGCTGGGCGTCCTGGGAGACGGTCGCGAACATGGCATCGCGCAATTGCGGCGCGGAAGCCGACGCAAAACGGGCTGCTGCATAGGCAAGGAAAGCCCCGCCAAAGGCCCAGAAGGCGAAGTCCGCACCGCTTTCCACACCCGCAATGACGGCGTTGATGCCGTCACCGAACAACAGGGGCGCCCACACGGAGAGAAGCTTGGCGACAACCGTCATCAGGAAGGCCACCACCATGCGGAAACGCCAGCGGGCCATGTCCTTCGACGCCAATATCCCCATGACCCGGACTATGGCCTCGCCAAGGCGTCCTTCGGGCTGCTGGCCATCGGGGGTTTTGATGACGTCGGTAGGTGTTGCCATGGCCCATGCATAGGCCGTTTAGCCAAAGCTAACAATGGGCTTGAGGCGAGGAAGGCGCGAAATTATTCCTCGCCCGGCGCGGCCAGAATCTGGCCCGGATAGATCAGGTCAGGATCGCGAATCTGTTCGCGATTGGCCTGGTAGATGATGGTGTACTGGAAGCCGTCGCCATAGAGGCGGCGCGCAATGCGCCAGAGCGAATTGCCCGGCTGCACGACAACGCGTTCACCGCCCATGGCCAGCGCTTCACGCGTGGCACGTTCAAACGGCAGGGCGATGACGGCCGTCACCCGCCCGTCCGCGTCAAGCTGGTCGATCTGCAGGTCATAGACACCCGGCGCGAAACCGGTATTGGCCGCCACGCTCCAGCGGCCCGCCTCGTCGGCCTCGGTCTCGGCCACGACATCGCCATTGGCGAGGATTCGCACGCCGGCGCCCGGTTCGGCGCGGCCGGAGAAGATCACCGAGCCATTCTCGTCATAGTCGACCGTCTCGAGGACCAGCGGTCCGGTACCAACGCCGTCCTGCGGGCCTTGCAGCACGCGGCTCGCCTCGCCCGGACGGCCCAGCACCACCAAAGGCGTCTCATCGCGGGACGCAGGCACGGACACGACCACCACCTGGTCAGAGCGCACTTCCTGCCCGTCCGGCGTGCGCATCATCAGGCTCAGCTCCACCGTGCCGGCAGGCAGCGGTGTCTGAAGGATGATCACCCATTCGCCAGCGGGCGTGATGGTGGTGCGGGTCAGCTCATCGCCATTGGCCAGCAGGCCGACACTTGCGCCCGGCGCGCCGCGTCCGGCAATCACGGCATTGCCGCGCGCATCCACGCGCACGACATCAAAGCTGGGCGGGGTAAGGCTGGTGGCGGCAGGACGGGGCGCTTCCTCGCTCGCCTGCTCGCTCACCTCAGGCACAGCCTGGAGTTCGGGGTCGGCCGACGGACGGGTCGCTATGTAGAGAGCGGCCGCGCCGACAGCCACGACGAGCAGGACAGCAGCGATGATGAAGGAGCGAGTGGCAGCCATGGAATTCTCCGCAACGGCGTGCCCGTGACAATCGCGCAAGGGCACCCGGTGACCAGTTTTGCCTACGCCTCTTGCAAGGCGCGGGCCGCTTCTATGCGTCCCCCTGCCCGTTCAGTCATGCACACCATGCATGGCAAAAATAGGGAGAGGCTGCAAAAAGCCTCTCCCCAGATGCCGCATGATGAGGGTTTTGCAAACCCCGTTTGCGAAGGCCTGCTGACTAGGCCCTGGCGCGAGCCGGCAGAAAGCGCGGATTGCGCAGCAGTCCGGCGGACACCAGCGCCACGATTACGCCCACGGGCAGTATTTCCGAAAGCGTCACCGGCATGCGGAACCACCAGTTGGCGTATTGCTGAGCGAAGCTCTCCATCTGTGCGGACAGGGCAGCGATTTCCTCAGGCGAAGCACCGGCTTCACGCCGCGCCTCGAGCGTGGCGGCCATGTAGTCGCTCATCCACGTGCCGCCGCTATAGGCCGTATAGGCCTCCCATGTGAGAACGTAGAACAGGCTTGCCAGCAGAGCGATGAGGAAGCCTATGCCAAAGGCCGGCCAGAACCGGATGACCCCGCCTTTCTCGATATCGCGGTAACGCTTCACGCCGACGAACACGAAGGACATGGCGACGAGCATGGTAAGATAGCCAAAGGCCATCCCCAACGCACCGCCACTGGCACCCAGAACCATTCCGAGCACGAGCATCGCACTGACGATAAGTCCCGCGATGGATCCGAAAATAAGAATGTAACGCAAACCGGCCTGTCCCATTTGAAGCCTCCCTTGATGCAATGGCCCGTCAGACAAGCCGCAGAAAGGGGAAACCGGCAATCACCCGAACGGGTGATCTGGCGCGAAATCACCCTTTCAGGGGATCAGGCCGAGCAGGCGCGCCTTGTCGATGGCACTGACACGCCCCGCGGCCTCGAGCTTGCGGTAAAGGCTGGATATGTGGGTTTTGACCGTGTTGGGCGAACACGAAAGGGCGCGTGCGATCTGCTTGTTCGAGTGGCCCCTGGCGAGGTGCGTGAGGACTTCATGCTCCCGGCTGGTGATGCCGAGCGATACGAGCGCGGCCTCGTTACACTCAAAGCCGGCAGTGGCTGGCGCACGCCGCGTCAACGTTATCGCAAGCCATGCGCCAAGGCCGGCAAAGCCGAGTGCCACAAGCCCAAGAAAAATCTCGAAGCCGAATGCGCGGGAAAAATAGCGAAATTCAAGCCATTCCAGCACGAACACGCCAGCGGCCAGAGGCAGCGCATACAGCGCCGCCGACTTCCATATCG
This sequence comes from Glycocaulis sp., assembly GCF_052168375.1. Lineage (NCBI taxonomy): Bacteria > Pseudomonadati > Pseudomonadota > Alphaproteobacteria > Maricaulales > Maricaulaceae > Glycocaulis > Glycocaulis sp. The sequence continues at coordinate 6,656 of NZ_JBQLZR010000335.1, read as the reverse complement.
TGCGCCGGCTTCCCAGACGATCAGACTCCCAGCTTCTTCCTCAGTATCTCGTTGACCGCTTGCGGGTTGGCCTTGCCGCCCGTCGCCTTCATGACCTGGCCGACAAACCAGCCGAGCGTTTGCGGCTTCACCTTCACCTGCTCGGCCTGTTCCGGGTTGGCCGCGATCAGCTCGTCCACCACCTTCTCGATGGCACCGGTATCGGTGACCTGTTTCAGGCCGCGCGATTCCACGATTTGGGCCGGGTCGCCGCCCTCCTCCCAGAGGATTTCGAACACGTCCTTGGCGATCTTGCCGGAGATGACATTGGTGGTGATAAGGCTGACAAGGCCGGCAAGCTGCGCCGGGCTGACCGGGCTCTCGGTGATGGCGAGGCCTTCCTTGTTCAGGCGCCCGAAGAGCTCGTTATTGACCCAGTTGGCCGACAGCTTCGCATCTGCGCCCGCAATCACCGCCTCGAAATAGTCTGCCCGCTCCTTGTCGGCGGTCAGCACCGAGGCATCGTATTCGGAAAGGCCCAGCACCTCGACAAAGCGCTTGCGCTTGGCTTCGGGCAGTTCGGGCAGGTTCACGCGGATCTTTTCCACGAAGCTCTCTTCCAGCTCCAGCGGCAACAGGTCCGGATCGGGGAAGTAGCGGTAATCATGCGCCTCTTCCTTGGAGCGCATGGCGCGTGTGACGCCGGTATTGGCGTCAAACAGGCGGGTCTGCTGCTCGATCGTGCCGCCTTCCTCAATGATGTCGATCTGGCGGCGGGCCTCATACTCGATGGCCTGCATGATGAAGCGCAGCGAATTCACGTTCTTGATCTCGCAGCGCGTGCCGAGATGCTTGAAATCACCGGTTTCACGGAACTTTTCGTACTGGCCGGGACGGCAGACCGAGACGTTCACGTCGGCGCGCATCTGGCCCTTTTCCATGTCGCCGCCGCACGTATCGAGATAGCGCAGGATCGTGCGCAGCGTGCGCACATAGGCTGCCGCCTCGATGGGCGAGCGCACATGCGGCTTGGAGACGATCTCCATCAGCGCGACGCCGGAGCGGTTCAGGTCCACATAGGTGGCGTTGGGGTCGAGATCGTGGATCGACTTGCCGGCATCCTGTTCCAGGTGCAGGCGCTCGATACCGACCGTGAAGCGCGAGCCGTCATCGCGCTCGCACACGATCTCCCCCTCGCCCACGATGGGGAACTGGAACTGGCTGATCTGGTAGCCCTGCGGCAGGTCAGGATAGAAATAGTTTTTCCGGTCAAAGCGCGAAAAGCGGTTGATCTGCGCGTTCAGGCCAAGGCCAGTCTTCACCGCCTGCTCGACGCAGTGCGCATTGATCACCGGCAGCATGCCCGGCATGGCCGCATCGACGAGGCTGACATGCGTGTTGGGCGCCGCGCCAAAGCTGGTTGATGCGCCGGAGAAGAGCTTTGCCTGCGACTGCACCTGCGCGTGGACCTCAAGGCCGATCACAAGCTCCCAGTCGCCCGTGGCGCCGGAAAGGGTGTAGCGGTGGGAGGCATCATCGAGCGGCATTGCAAGTCTCGTCTGCTGGCGGGTTGGCAACGGGTTCATCTAATGTCGCGTGAGCGCGCATTTGGCTAGGGTTTTTGCTCAGATTGTGTGCCGGACCCCAGGCAGCAGCGCGCAAAAGGCATCGGCCACGCGCTTGCCTCATTGCCTTTAATGCAGTCTCATGGGGTAAAGCCAGTGGAGGAAAACCTGTGGTGTTACGAATTATGGCTGCCGCCTCACTCACGATCGCGTTGGCAGGCTGTGGGGCCACCAGCCCGTCAATAGACAGCACCGCACTGGCAACTGCGCCTGACAACAAGCCCGCCATAGCCCAGCTGGAACTTGCGGCTGGATCGCTCGGCAGCGAGCAGAACCCGGTGCGCGCACGGATGCCGCAAGGCCAGCGCGCCTATCTGGACCGCCTGCGCTGCGCCAGTGGAGACGCTCCGGGCTATCGCCGGATCGGCAGTGGCGGGCGAAGCCCGCATGGCGGGATCGTCGACATGTACAGCGTTACCTGCGAGGGGAGCAGCACAGTCGTGATCTGGATGGACATGTATCACGAACATGTCGAGGAGGAGCCGGTAGACGGCTTCACCATCATCCCTTCCAGCAGCGTCTGAGACGTCAGCCCGCCCCGCCCGGCTGCACGATGACGGCGCCGGAGCGCTCGCCGCTTTCCACGCGCTCATGAGCCTTCACGGTGTCTTCCAGAGACCAGACAGAATCGATCAACGGGCGCAGCAATCCCGCTTCCAGCGCGCTGGTGATGTCGGCAATGGCCGCATCGCGCTGCGCCGCGGTGATCGAGTAGAGGAAAATGCCCTGCAGGCTGACATTGCGGAACATCAGCGGGTAGGCCGGAAAGGCCGGCTCGCGCGAGCTTTCAGAGCCATACCAGGCAATCGTGCCATGCTCGGCGATGAGTTGCGCTGACTGGGCCAGATTGCCGCCCAGCTCCACCTCGACAATGTGGTCGACGCCTGCGCCATCAGTCGCGGCCTTCACCGCTTCCACCACATCCTGCTGGCGGTAATTGATGACATGATCGGCGCCCGCCGCCATGGCGATGGCCGCTTTTGCGGCGCTCGACACGGTGGTGATGATCGTCTCGGCGCCTGCCCATTTGGCGATCTGGATCGCGCTGTGGCCGACCGCGCCCGCCCCGCCCGTGACCAGCACGCTCTTGCCCGCGACGCCGTCATTGCAGAACAGCGCCCGGTGCGCCGTCATGGCGGGGATGCCCAGCGCCGCGCCCGCCTTCACCGAAATCTGGTCCGGCAGCGGCACGGCCTGGCTCGCTGGCAGCACGCAGGTTTCCGCGCATGAACCGCCAGACCGGCGATAGGCCGCGTTATAGAGCCAGACCCGCTCGCCGAGGCGGGCCGGATCGACCCCCTCACCCACCGCCTTGATGATCCCTGCGCCATCGGAATGGGGAATTTGTAACGGGACAGCCATGGGGCCGCGCGCACCGCCGCGCATCTTCACGTCAGACGGATTCACGCCGGACGCCTGCACCGTCACGGCCACTTCGCCGGGCGCAGGCTGCGGTTCAGGCCGTTCGCCAAGGGTCAGCACATCGCTGGCTGCACCCTGCTTTTCATACCAGATGGCTTTCACTCAGGTCCGTCCTGATCGGCTTTGCGGGCGTTCGCCGCGAGACCATCAACCCACACTTTCAGCCTGCGGGCAAACAGGAGCGTGCCGATACCGCCTGCACCCACCAGCAACAGCGCCAAGCCGATGGCGCGCGAAGCTGCGCTCTCGCCAAACCGGCCCGACAGCATCGCGGCGCCCAGTATGGCGCAGCCGCACAAGGGGATGAGGATGATCGTGGGGTTCATGACCCTACCACCATTTCTCCGGCCTGGCCGTGAACCCTGCCGCATCCTCGATGGCCGCAGCCACGGAGAACATCGTTTCCTCGTCTAGCGCCCGGGTGATGACCTGAAGACCCAGTGGCAGGCCTTGCCCGTCGAGGCCGGCCGGCACGCTCATCGCCGGGATGCCGGCGATATTGGCTGTCACCGTGAAGATGTCGTTGAGGTACATCTCGATCGGGTCTGCCTTGGACTTCGAGCCAATACCAAACGCGGCGCTCGGCGTGGTGGGGGTCAGGATCGCATCGACCTTCTCGAACGCGGCCTGGAAATCCTCATAGATGCGGCGGCGCACTTTGAGCGCCTTCACATAGTAGGCGTCGTAATAGCCCGCCGAGAGCACATAGGTGCCGATCATGATGCGGCGCTGGACTTCCTTGCCGAAGCCTGCGGCGCGCGTCTTCTCGTAGGTGTCGATCAGGTCCTCGCCCTCGACGCGCACGCCGTAGCGCATGCCGTCATAGCGCGCGAGGTTGGAGGAGGCTTCCGCCGGGGCGATGATGTAGTAGGCGGGCAGCGCGTATTTCGTCATCGGCAGGGAGATGTCGACGATCTCGCAGCCCTGGCTTTTCAGCCATTCTACACCCTTTTCCCAGAGCGCATCGATCTCGCCCGGCATGCCGTCCACCCGGTATTCCTTCGGCACGCCGATGCGCAGGCCTTTGACCGGCTTGTCGCATGCGCCGAGCATGTCCGGCACGGCGCCGGGATAGCTGGTGGAATCCTTCGGGTCATGGCCTGCCATGACTTGCGTCAGCAGCGCGCTGTCACGCACTGATCTGCCGAAAGCGCCGGGATGGTCGAGCGAGGAGGCGAACGCCACCACGCCCCAGCGCGAGCAGCGTCCATAGGTCGGCTTCACGCCAACAAGACCGGTAAAGGCTGCAGGCTGGCGGATGGAGCCGCCCGTATCGGTGCCCGTCGCGCCATAGCCGATACCGGCTGACAGCGCCGACACCGACCCGCCCGACGACCCGCCCGGCACCAGCTTTTCGTCCGAGCCCTTGGCCCGCCATGGATTGACTACAGGGCCGGTCGCAGCCGTCTCGTTCGACGAGCCCATCGCGAACTCGTCCATGGACGCTTTCGCGACCATCACGGCGCCCGCGTCCCACAGATTCTGCGTGACGGTCGATTCGTATTCCGGCTTGAAGCCTTTGAGGATGTTGGACGAGGCCGTCGTCTCGACGCCCTTGACCGCGAACAGATCCTTGATGACCAGCGGCACGCCTTCCAGCACGCCCGCCTCGCCCTTGGCCCGGCGCACATCGGAGGCCTTCGCCATGGAAAGCGCATGGTCAGGATCGATCACCGTGAAGCAGTTGAGCGTGCCTTGCGCGGCCTCAGCCGCCTTCACATGGGCTGCGGTCAACTCCGCGCTGGACACATCGCCTTTGCTCAGCGCGTCGCGGGCTTCAAGGAGGGAGAGGGAGAACAGGTCAGTCATCAGTTTTTGCTTTCGTCCGGTTCGGCACCGCCGCCAATCGTTATGGTTATAGCCCCGTTCATATCAGGGGGCGGTTTTGGCGTCGCCGGGGTTTGGATTGCAGCCTCCAACGCTGCGAGCGCTTTCGAAGGAAACTCTTCCTCGCCGTAAGCCTTGTAATAAGCGTCGATGCCCATCCCGTCACGAATACCTGCTAAAAAAGAGTACACGGCGCTGGCAAAGAGGTCCGGTGATACGCAAAAAGCCCTGACGTCGCCATTGTGTGAGTGTGCAATGTCAATTCGCAGCACATATTGCTCCTCCTCCAAGGTCCGGGGATAGAGATACTCCCGCGACACGGTAATAGTGGTCACATCCGGCTCGTGGTCGGCCACGATTTCAGTTGCCTGATAGCGACCGATTGCCTTGTAACGACCTGTGGCGATTTCCAGTGCCGACGCCGCAAAATCATTGAACGTGAAACCGACATAGCTGACCCATTCGATCGGGGTCACACCGGTGTCGGTGTGCAGATTGATGTTAACCCAGCCGTGAACGGTGAATTCACAGCTGATCTCGAAGTGCTCGGTTTTCGGTGGCAGGTCGTCCGCCATCGAACGCATACCCGCCTACTCCACGCTCTTCGGGACGACGAAGAAGCCTTCCTCGGCGCGCGGCGCATTCTTCAGGACTTTCTCGGGGATTTCCCCGTCCGTCACCTGATCGGCGCGCATCGGCAGCGGGGTAGAGACCGGCGTGGTCATCGGCTCGACATCTGCGACATCGACCTCGTCCAGCATTTCCACCCAGGCCAGAATGCCGTTCAGCTCGCCGGTGAGCTGGGCCACGCGGTCCTTCGGTTCGGCGATACGGGCAAGCCGGGCAATCCGGCGGACATCGTCCTCGGTAACGGACATGGACGCGTAACTCCAGTTAGACAGGAAAAACCAGCGGCCTGACTAACAATGCACATGCCCGCGCGCAAGCGCTCCTGCCCTCGCCACTGGCCTTGGGCTGCACGCTATGGCTAGATTGCCGCGAAACCGCACATTGCGCCCGCCAAATGGAGCATATGCCATGGCCTTCGCCCTTGCCCGCACTGTCATTCCCGCCTTTGCCGCTGCCACCGCGCTCGCCCTTGCCGCCTGTGGCGGTGATTCCGGTGCTGTCGATGGCCGCAGTGCCTATGAGCGCGAAGGCGATTTTGCCCGCGGCTCGGCCGATGCGCCTGTCGTCATGATCGAGTATGCCTCCACCGCCTGCGGCGGGTGCGCAGCCTTCCATGCAGGGGTCCACCCGACGCTGAACCAGTATATCGAGGACGGCACGCTGCGCCTTGTCTTCCGCGAGATGCTCACCGGTTCTGCCGAACTGGCGCTCGCCGGCTTCATGCTGGCGCGCTGTGCCGGTGAGGACCGCTATTTCGACGTGCTCGACGTGCTCTTCGAGCAGCAGCAGGCCATCTTCATGGCTGCCCAGCAGGGGCGCGCCCGTCAGCAATTCCAGACCATCGCCAGCTCGGCCGGCCTGTCGGACGCGGAGTTCCGCGCCTGCATGTCCGACGAGAGCGCGGTCACCGAGATCAACGAATCCAACCAGCGCGCCGCACGCGACGGCATCAACTCCACCCCCAGCTTCATCATCAACGGGGTGCGCGTGGAGCCGAACCGGGCTCCTGACGGCTCCGGCGTCGTCTATTTCGCGGGCAACACCCCGATCGAGGACGAGCAGGGCACCATCCCGGCCCAATTCACCGGCGACAGCTTTGCGCGAATCATCGAGTATTTCCGGTCACGCGCCGAGGAATAGCTTGCGCGCGGGTATTCGGTGGCATGGTGAAGC
>NZ_JBQLZR010000334.1:0-8390 GCF_052168375.1 Glycocaulis sp. | reverse complement strand
GGATGTTCGAAGCGCGAAGGCTAGCACTCCGCTGCCGCCGCGTTAGCCCCTGACGCGCACACCAACGGAAAAGTTGCGCGGTTCGCCGGGGAAATAGCGATAGCCTCCAAAGGCGAAATCAGCCCGCTCGGCAAAGCGTGTGTCAGCAGCGTTACGGATGGCCGCAAACACCTCAATGCCGCTGCGAAGCGTGAAACGGCCCCGCAGATTGACGATGTCGTGGCCGGCATATCGGGCGGTATTGGCAGCGTCCGCGAAATATTCACCGACATGAATCCATTCGGCTTCCAGATGGAGGCGCTCGGCAGGCTGCCAGCCTGCGCGAATATTCCAGAGCCATTCAGGCGCCGTATCGACGCGGTTGCCGCGCACGATGACTTCCGACGCCTGCCCCACCGGACGATCAAAATCATATCGGTGAACGGCCCAGGTGAGCGCTCCGGACAGGGTGAGGTTGTCCATTACCGGCCAGACGCCTTCCAACTCCACGCCCTCATGCGTGGTGCGGCCGTCCGTGACGTTCAGCCCGTCGGCATCCCGGAAGAAGACATTGCGCTTGAGCATTGAAAAGCCGGTCAGCTCCAGCGCCAGCCCGCCCGGCCCGGCAAGCCGCAAGCCCGCCTCCAAACTGTCGAGCTGTTCCGGCTCGATACCATCGATCTCCTGGCCCGGCTGCAGGCGATAGAGCTCGTCGGTCTGGGGCGCACGCACACCGCGCGCCACACGCCCAAAGACGCTGACCCGGTCCGTTGCCTGCCAGACAAGACCGGCATGGGGCGCGAAAGTGGTGAAAGTGTCACTACGGTTTGGCAGCCGAAGGAAGCGGCCGATCGCCCCGTCGGCAGTATTGTTGGTGTAGTCGAAGCGCGTGGTCTCGAGGCGCGCGCCGCCTTCGATTTCCAGCCCCTGCGCCAGACTGTGACGGCCCTGTACAAACACCGCGCCGGTCAAGGCTTCGACGTCGTAGTCATAGTGAATGCCTTGGGGGAAAGCGCCAAAGCTTGCCAGTGTCTGGTCCTCGACGAGATAGCCGCGCGTCCACTCGCCATCGACGCCGAGCGTCACGCTCCCCGCACCGCCCTGACGCACGAAGGCAGACTGGAAGCCCACGCTGTCATGTCCGGTCTCCTCCAGCGCGCGTGAGGGCAGGAAATGGAGGCGGAAACGCATGTCATTGCTGCGTGCATAGACCGCTCCGCGCAGTGACCAGTTCGAAGACAGGCGGTGATCGCCGTGCAGGGCGACACGCAGCGCGCTGGCATCGCGAAACGCTTCCGGGTTGGCATTGCGCCGCGACAAGGCCTCATCGCGGTAGGCCTCGAACCCGTTCACGAAAGTCGCCGTTTCCTGTTCGAGATGAATCAGGCTGACGCGCAGGCTCATTTGCGTCGCGCCCCGGCCCCAGTCGAGCCGGGTCTGAACGCCCGCGCGGAGCAGGCCGGCATCATCACGCCAGCCATCTTCGGACCGAACCGACAACCCGGCAAATCCGTCGCCCATACGGGTCGAACCGCTTGCCTGCGCCGTGACCCGGGCCCGCCCGAAACTGCCTAGTTCCAGCTCGGCCCGGTGTCCCGGCACGGACGGATCTGGTGTGATCACGTTCACAAGACCATGGAGCGCGTTGGAGCCATAAACTGCGCCGCCCGGCCCCCGGATGATTTCGACACGGCCCGCCAGTTCGTCCACAGCCTCAAAGAGCCCGTTTATATTGGCAAAGGCTGGCGCGCGCAGAGCGATCCCGTCTTCAAGATAGAGGAAGGAGCCCGCACCCGCCCCCGCGCTCAGGACCGGTGAACGGATCGCGGTCAGATGCTCCGCGCCATTGCCACGGTGCACATAGACGCCTGGCGCCCGGTTGAGTAGCTCTGCAACATGCTGCGCTCCCGTATCCATTATTGTTCCGGCATCGATCACCGCCACGGGAACGGCAGAAGCGCTGCGGCTCTGTTCAGACCTTGTTGCGCTCACGACGATGACGTCGCCCGGCTCCTGCGCAGAAGCAGCCGGCACCGCTGCAAGACTGGCCAGCAACGCGCCGGCCACAGCGCGTCGCGTGCTTGACGCTTGGACAAGCCGTCCTAGGGTTACGCCGTCTTTTGCGGGGAATGAAATCATGATGCTTTGCCGGTTGGTTCTGGTCGGTCTTCTGACCGCCTTTTCAGGTGCATGTCTGGCGCAGGCCTATGAGCCAAAGCCGTTAGTTGAACTGATCGGGCAGGAAGTCGAGTATGACGCTGCCATTCCCTTACCCGAGGATGTTACCGGCTTCGCCGTTGGCGAGATCATCTACACCCCCGACATGATCGCCGCCTATATGCGCGCTGTCGCCGCGGCTTCGGACCGGGTCAGTGTCGACACGGTCGGGCGCTCCCATTTCGGCCGCCAGATCATGCGGGTGACCATCACCGCACCTGAAAACCATGCCCGCCTTGACGAAATCCGCGCCGCGCAGCGCCAGATTTCCGAGGCCGGCAACACCGCCGCCATCCCGGCAGACCATCCGGTCGTCATCCAGTTTACGCACGGTGTGCACGGATCGGAGCCCTCGGGCTATGATTCCATCATGCCGCTTTTGTACTTCCTGGCGGCTGGTCAGGGCGCCGAAGTCGCTGACATGCTTGACAATTCGGTCATTCACCTGATCGGCCCGATCAACCCGGATGGCTCGGAACGCTTTGCCAGCTGGACCAACATGCACCGCGCCCGCGCGCCGGTCGCCGATCCGCAGCACCGCGAGCACTATCACGAATGGCCCTGGGGCCGGGTGAACCATTACTGGTTCGACATCAACCGCCAATGGCTGCCGGTGACGCAGCCCGAAGCGGCGGCTCTGGTTCAGGCCACGCGTGAATGGCTTCCCAATATTGCCGCCGACTTTCATGAGATGGGGACAAACTCCACCTATTTCTTTTCTCCCGGACCGCCTGACGGACTTCACCCTCTCCTTTCGCTGGATGGTCTTGCACTGAACCAGCGCATGAACAGTTTTCTGAACGAGCAGCTGGACAATGAGGGCGCGCTCTATGTCAGCGAGGAGCTGTTTGACGATTTCTACCTCGGCTACGGCTCCAGCTATCCCGGCCTGGTCGGCTCGGTGCCCTACCTTTTCGAGCAAAGCTCGGTGCGCGGCCTGATCCAGGAAACCGACTTTGGAACATTGCGTTACGACGACAAGATCGGCCAGCAGGCCCGTGTCGGCCTGGCCCTGATCCGGGCCGGCCTTGCCAACCGCGAACAGCTTCTGTCCTTCCAGCGAGACTTCTACCGGGAAGGCGCGCGCATGGCCAATGCGGCGACCAATCTGGCCTATGTATTTGGTTCGCGCGATTCTGGAAGACTGAATGATTTCCTCGAGATACTGGAAATTCATGGCATCGAGGTATACCGCCTGAACCGCGATACCCGGATCAACAATACAGATTTCGATGCGGCAAGCAGTTATGTAGTCCCCGTGCGCCAGCGCGAGTTCCGGGTCGTTGAAGCCCTTTTCGAGACCCGGATCGTGGAAGGCATGACGGAGTTCTATGACGTCTCCGGCTGGACCCAGCCAATAGCCTATGGCCTTGATTTTGCTGCCGTAAGGCCAGGTCTCTTCGCACCGGACCTCACTGGCGAGCGCGTCACGGCCATTGACCGGGCGGTCGCTGCGCCCGAGCAGACAAACTACGCCTATGTCATTGACTGGACTAATTTTTATGCGCCTCGCGCCCTCTACCGCTTCCTTGCGGCCGGGGTGCGCGCCCGGATGGTGCCGGATGCCATCACGGTGACAACGGCTAATGGCGAGGTGTCATTGCCCGCAGGTTCGGTCGTGATTCAGGTGAACCAGCAGGGGGTCAATCCCCGGACCGTCCATGATCTTGTCCAGCGGGCAGCCGAGGACGGTGTCACCGTTCACGCGGCCATTTCCGGCGCGACGCGGGAAGGCTCCGATCTGGGCGGATTTGGCGTCAGCACGATCACCCGGCCGGAGGTGCTGCTGCTCACCGGGCGCGGCCAGAATGTGAACACGGCCGGCGAGATCTGGCACCTGTTCGATCATGAGCTGAACATTCCTGTTTCCATGATCGATATCAGCGAGTTCTCGCGCGCTGACCTGTCCCGCTATACGCACATCATCCTTTCTGATGGCAGCTATGGCGGCATGGTCGAGGCCGATGCCACGCGCCTTGGCGAATGGACGCGCGCCGGCGGCGTTCTCATCGGCATCGAGGGCGGGGCGGGCTATGCCATCCGCAACGGGCTGACGAGCGCGGCCTATGCGGAATGGGAGTCGGATAGCGAGACTCCCAATGCCCTCGCCTATGCGGCGCTGACGCAGTGGGATACGCAAGAAAATGTCTCCGGCGCCCTCTTCGCGGCGGATGTGGATCTCTCCCATCCGCTCCTGTTCGGGCTCACCTCGAACCGGCTGGCGGTGCAGCGCGAGAGCACGAGCGCCTTTGCCATCGGCGATAATCCCTTCGCTCTTCCAATACGTTACGCGCGTAATGGTCTGATTTCCGGTTATGCCTCTCAAGGTAATATCGACCGGCTGGCCGGCTATGGAGCCCTGCACGCAGAGCGGCGCGGACGCGGATCGGTGATCCTGTTTGCCGACAATCCCTACTTCCGGGCCTATTTCCGCGGCTCGGCGCGGGTGCTGACAAATGCGGTCTTCTTCGGGGACAGCTTCCGCAATCCCTACCGCCGCGCCCAGTAGCGCGCAGCCGAAACGCCTGACGCCGTCACGCTTTTGCGTGGCGGCGTTTCAGCTCTGCCGCGACATCGGCCAGGGACAGGCCGCGGGCCTTCAGGAGGACAATGAGGTGGAAGACGAGGTCGGCCGCCTCGCCGGTCAGCGCGGCGTTGTCCTCGGAAACGCCGGCAAGCGCCGTTTCCACGCCTTCTTCGCCAACTTTTTGCGCTACCTTGTTGATTCCTTTAGCCAAAAGCCGGGCCGTGTAGCTTTCGTCCGGATTCGCCTCACTGCGGCTATCCACGATTGCGGATAGTTCGCCCAGGAAAGCGAGCCCGGGGCCGGGATAGTCTCCAAAGCAGGAGCGCGTGCCGAGGTGGCAGGTAGGCCCCTCGGGCAGGGCCTGGACCAGAAGCGCATCCCGGTCGCAGTCTGCTTTCATAGACACCAGACGCAGCACATCGCCGGACGTCTCGCCCTTTGTCCAGAGGCGGTTCTTTGAACGGCTCCAGAAGGTTACGAGGCCCTTCGCTTTTGTCTCTTGCAGCGCCTGCGCATTCATATAGCCCAGCATCAGCACCTCGCCGGTCGCCGCATGCTGCACGATGGCTGGCACCAGGCCGCCGCCCTTTGCAAAATCGACCGGGCCTGGATCGACGGGGGAGAGATCGTCACTCATGGGCGCACCTCGATGCCGCTTTCGCGCAGATAAGTCTTCAGATCGGGGATGGAAATCACGCCCTTGTGGAACACGCTTGCGGCTAACGCCCCGTCAACATTGGCCTTTTTGAACACGTCCTCGAAATGCGCCATGGCACCAGCCCCGCCAGAGGATATCAGGGGCACCGGGCATACCTCTCGCGCGGCCATTAGCTGTTCAATATCATAGCCTTGGCGGACACCGTCCTGGTCCATGCAGTTGAGGACAATCTCGCCTGCACCGCGCGCCACCACCTCTTCTATCCATGACAGCGTATCGCGTTCACTCGCGAGGGTACGGTCCGGATCGCCGGTATACTGGTGCAGGCGCCATATCCCCCCAATCTTGCGGCTATCCATGCCGACGACCACGCATTGCGAGCCAAACTCGGACGCCAGCTCGTTGATGAGATTGGGGTTTTCCAGCGCCGGGGTATTGATGGATATCTTGTCTGCCCCCGCAAACAGGCGCGCGCGTGCCGCCGCCACCGAGCGAATGCCGCCAGCAACGCAAAAAGGTATGTCGATCACTTGCGCGACGCGGCTCACCCAGGCCGGCTCCACCTCGCGTCCTTCCGGGCTGGCGGAGATGTCGTAGAAGACCAGCTCGTCCGCGCCCTGCGCGGCGTAAAGCCTTGCCAGATCGACGATATCGCCGACGACTTCATGGTCGCGAAAGCGTACGCCCTTGACCACCTTCCCGTCGCGCACATCGAGGCAGGGAATGATCCGCCGGGCTAGCATGCCAGCGCCTCTTCAAGCGTGAAGCGCCCTTCAAAGAGCGCCCGGCCGATGATGACGCCCCCCATTTTGAGGGCCTTTGCCTGCCGGATATCCTCAAGGCTCGCCACCCCGCCGGAGGCCTGCCAGGCAATGTCCGGCCGGGCTGCTACAAGCGTCTGGTAAAGCGGGACATTTATGCCCTCCAGCATGCCGTCGCGGCCGGTATCGGTGGCAAGCGTATGGCGAAGCCCGTGGCGTTGATAGCGCTCCAGCAACTCCCCCAGCGTCATCCCCGCTTCCTCGGTCCAGCCCTTGACGACCGGTACCGGGATATCCCCCTTCATGCGCACATCGAAGGCGGCCGCGATGGCGGCTGCTCCATAGCGGACAAGCCAGCCCGACACGCGTTCAGGATCGGTTACCGCCAGCGAGCCGATGACAACGCGCGACGCCCCCGATTTCAGAAGGGATTCAATGTCATCGGCGGTTCTGACCCCGCCGCCTGTCTGCACCTTTATGCCCGTCGCCGCGACGCTTTCCACCAGGGACAACTGGCGGCGCTTGCCGTCACGCGCGCCGGACAGATCAACCAGATGCAGCCAGTCTGCCCCCGCATCCTGGTAGGCTTTCGCGACCGCGACCGGATCGTCGCCATAGTCGGTCACGGCGGCGAAATCCCCCTTTGCCAGGCGCACAACCCGGCCATCGAGGACATCAATTGCTGGATAGAGGATCACGTCATTAGCCTCTGACAAAATTGGATAAAATGCGCGCGCCCACGGCGCCTGAGCGTTCTGGGTGGAACTGGCAGCCGGCCACATGTCCATGCCGGACCATGGCGCTTATCCGCGCTCCATAGCCGGTCTGCGCGATGGTCGCCGGTCCGGCGGGCGCGTAAAACCCGTGGACAAAATAGACATGGGCACCGGGCTCTATCCCTTCGAGCAGCGGGTCTGACCCGGCATCGAATTCGAGGGTATTCCAGCCCATGTGCGGCCACGGGCCTGCGCCCGCCGGGTCGAGGCGTTCAATCGATCCGGGGACAAGCCCCAGCAGGCTCACCGGCCCGCCCTGCCCGCTATCCTCGGCGCTCTGCCCGAAAAGCAGTTGCATACCCAGGCACACACCCAGCAGCGGACGGGTATCGTTTCGCAAGGCGTCCGCCCATCCGCTGGCCTCCAGCGCGCGCATTGCGGGGCCAGCCGCGCCCACTCCCGGCAGGATAAGCCTCTTAGCGCCCGCCGCCTCCTGCGGCGTCGAGGCGAGGACAGGCTCCACCCCCAGCCGCTCCAGCGCATAGCGCACCGAGGCGATATTGGCCGTCGATGTGTCGATCAAGGCGAGGGTCATTGGTCTGCAACCCCATGGGATAATAGGTCCCGGCTCGGGGGCCGGGACCCCGGAGCATTCTGCCTCAGCGCTTTAACCGCGGTCCCGGCCCCCGAGCCGGGACCCATGTGTCTGGTGGACAGACGCGCGGGACACATCATCACAATACCCCCTTGGTGGAGGGGATAGCGGCGCCCTCTACCCGGATGGCCTGACGCAGGGCACGCCCGAACGCCTTGTAGCAACCCTCGATCATGTGGTGCGCGTTATCCCCGCTCACCTCGACATGGATGGCGGCTTTCAGCGTTTCCGCGATGGAGCGGAAAGCGTGTGCACACATTTCAACCGGGTAATCCCCCACCCGCTCGCCCGGGATATCCCCGTCAAAGCGCAAATAGGGACGGCCCGAAAGATCGATCCAGACCCCGGCGCGCGTCTCGTCCATGGGCAGGGCAAAGCCGAAGCGGGCAATGCCCGCCTTGTCGCCCAGCGCCACGCGCAAGCCCTCGCCGAGCGCCAGGCACACATCCTCGATCGTGTGGTGGGTATCGACTTCGATATCGCCCTCGCAGACAACATCGAGGCGGAAGCCGCCATGGCGGGAGACCTGTTCCAGCATGTGATCGAAGAAATGGACGCCGGTTTCAAACCGTCCGCCCTCACTGTCGAGATCGACATAAAGCGCAATGTCGGTTTCCTTGGTCGTGCGCCGGATGGAGGCGGTGCGGGGCGCTTTCAGCCCGCCCAGCCAGGCGCTGAGGGCTTTCGCCTCGGCCAGCGACATCACCCAGGCGGTGAAGCCGTCCGGCGTCTCCTCAAGGTGCAGGCCGAGCGCTGTCAGCCGCTGCGCCAGTCCTGCCCGGTCGTCGCTGGAAAGCGTGATCCTGTCCGCATCACTGTCCACCACAGCGCCCGTGATCTGTCCCATTCGCGCGGCGCACGAACGCGTCAGCGCAAG
>NZ_JBQLZR010000333.1:0-11341 GCF_052168375.1 Glycocaulis sp. | reverse complement strand
GGGCGTGGATTACCTCTTCATCAATAGCGGTACCGATGCCGCCCCCATGGCCGAGGCCTATGCCCGTCAGCACCTCTCCGGGCTCGACTTTCCCGAACCCGTGATCGGCACCCACGAGAACCTCGTTGTCGGCATGGCGCACGGCTACACCATGGTGACCGGCACCGCGCAGGCGGTAATGGTCCATGTGACGGTGGGAGCGGCCAACGCCCTGTGTGGTGTGATGAATGCGGCGCGCGACGAAGTGCCCATGCTGTTCATGGCGGGACGCACGCCGCTTTATGAAAAGGGGCCGCTCGGTGCCCGCACCGGCGCCATCCACTGGGGCCAGGAAATGTATGATCAGGCCGGCATGATGCGCGAGCTGGTCAAATGGGATTACGAGCTGCGCGGCGGCATCAATGTCGAGGAGGTGCTTGATCGCGGCCTGACAATGGCCCGCGCCCAGCCCGCGGGCCCGGTCTATCTCACCTTGCCGCGTGAAGTGCTGGCAGAGGAAATCCCGGCGACGCCCGTCAACGCCTCGCTGCGCGAAACCACCACGCCCCCGGCTCCCGCGCCTGACAGTCTTGTCACGCTGGCCCGGATGATCGAGGCCGCGCGCTGCCCTGTCCTCGTGACCTCCGCCAGCGGGCGTGACCCGTCGACGGTGGCGCCCCTGGGCGAATTCTGTGAACGCTTCGGCATCGGCATTGTGGAATCGAAATCGCGCTATGTGTGCGCGCCGTCCTATCACCCCAACCATCTGGGGCAGAATGTTCACACATGCCTTGGCGATGCGGACCTGCTCATCTGCCTTGAAAGCGATGTGCCCTGGCTGCCGCAGACGCGCGAGCCGCGCGCCGACACCCGGATTGTCCATATCGGCGTCGACCCGCTCTTCTCGAACCTGCCGCTGCGCAGCTTCCGGGGTGATCTGTGGATTACCAGCTCGGCGAGAAACCTGTTTGCTCCGCTCACCAAGGCACTCGAAACCGTCGCGAGTAATGAGGCGACACAAGCCCGAAAGGCCTCGATCCAGCGTCTCGCCGATGCCCGCAAGGCCCGGCTGGAAAAGCGCCTGGCACCGCTTCTGGCTGCGCCGCGCATGAACAAGGACTGGCTGAACCATTGCCTGAACACGGTGCTTGGTGAGGACGAAATCGTCGTCAACGAGTACTGGGTAGATCGCGAAATCTTCAATGCGCGTGGACCGGGCAGCTTCTTCATGCATTCCACCGCTGCCGGCCTGGGCTGGGGCATGCCCGCAGCTGTGGGCGCCGCGCTGGCAGCGCCGGAGAAGACAATTGTCTGCACGCTGGGCGATGGCTCCTACATGTTCGCCAATCCGGCCGCCTGCCATCAGGCCATTGCGATGCATGACGTGCCGTTGCTCACCATTCTTTGCAACAACGCCCGCTGGGGCGCCGTGCAGGCCTCGACCATCAGTGTCTATCCCGAAGGCCATGCCGCGAAGGGGCCCAAACCTGCCCCCTTGAGCGATCTGCGCCCGGTGCCGGACTTTGGCATGTATTGCGAAGCCTCCGGGGGCCATTCCATTCGCGTGGAAGACCCGGCAGAGCTGGCCGATGCGATCCGGGAAGGCCTGCGCATCGTGCGAGAGGTTCGCCGTCAGGTCCTGCTCAACGTCATTTGCGAATGACCGAAACGGACCCGAGGGAGGCCGGGCGGGTCCGTTTCGGGGCGGTCCTGTCGATCTCGTTCGGGACAGGCCTGCTGGTGATGGACAATACCATCGTCACCATCGCCTTGCCCGCAATTGCGGCGGATCTCGATGTTGGCCGCTCGACCATCATTCTGGTGGTGACGCTCTACCAGCTCACCTTGCTCATGGCGCTTCTGCCCTTTTCTGCGCTTGGCGATGTGCTGGGCCACCGGCGCCTCTATCAGGGCGGGCAGGCCCTTTTCCTCGTCGCAACGATTGGCTGCTTCCTCGCCGACAGCTTTGCCACGCTCGTCATTGCGCGCACGTTACAGGCGCTGGGTGTGGCGGCTGCCTTGAGTGTCAGCATCGCGCTTATCCGCCGCATCTACCCCCCTCGCCTGCTGGGGCGGGGCTTGGGTCTCAACGCCCTGATCGTTGCCAGCGCCGCCGCCCTTGCCCCGGCGCTTGGCGGCTACATCCTGTCGCTCGGGTCATGGCGCTGGGTATTCGCGGTAGCCGTCCCGCTCGCGTGCATATCGCTGGCGGCCAGCCGGCTGCTGCCGCGGCCTGCGCCTGTCCAAACGGGATATGACGCAGCCGGCGCGCTGATGACGGCCCTGATGTTCGGCCTGCTGATCGGTGGACTGGAAGTCTTCGTCCATGGCGGACCTCCAGCTATTGGCGGGGTCATCATGCTGACGGGCGTGATCATTGCGGCTGCCGTCATCCGGCGCGAAAGCCGCCGGCCGCGCCCCGTCCTCCCAGTCGATCTTCTGGGCAATCCCGGCTTTTCGGTTGGCGCGCTGGCAACGCTGACTGCCTTCATGGGGTCGATGTGCTTCATGCTTTACCTGCCCTTCCGCCTGCAGGACGGGTACGGGCTGTCGCCGGGAGAGGCTGGCGCCGTTATCGCCGCCTGGCCGCTGACCATGATGCTCGTCGGTCCCCTCGCAGGGGCCATGTCCGACAGGGCGCCGAAAGGGCTTCTGGGCGCTTCCGGCATGGCACTGACCACGCTGGCGCTTGTTTCGATGGCGACCCTGCCGGATGAACCGGGCTATCTGGATTTTGCCTGGAGGCTGATGCTGGGCGGGGCCGGTTTCGGCCTGTTCATGTCGCCGAACTCCCACCTCATGCTGAGCCTGACCCCGGCAGACCGGACCGCCTCTGCGGGCGCGCTGGTCTCCACCACGCGTCTGACCGGGCAGACTCTTGGCGCGACACTAATCACCATCGTTTTTGCCTTTCAGATCGGTGCGATTGCGGGCGCGCCGCTGATCGCGGCCGGCCTGACACTGATTTCCGCCCTGTGCTCGCTGGCCCAGCTTGGCCTTGCCGGGCGCGCTTCCACCCGACGCTGAACTGACCGCCGGAGGACCTGACAATGGACTCGTTTGATATTGTGATTGCCGGTGCGGGGCATGGCGGCGCGCAAGCCGCAATCAGCCTGCGCCAACAGGGCTTTGACGGCAGTATCGCCTTGGTGGGCGCAGAGCCGGGCCTACCCTACGAACGCCCGCCCTTGTCGAAGGAATACCTGACCGGCGAAAAGCCGTTTGAGCGTATCCTCATCCGTCCTGAAAGTTTCTGGACCGAGAAAGACATCACGCTGAAGCCCGGCAACCGGATTATCGCAATTGATCCGGTCAGCAAGACGGTTGTGACCGATCAGGGCGGTCTGATCGGGTACGGACACCTGATCTGGGCGGCAGGCGGGACGCCCAGGCGTCTGGCCTGCGACGGTGCGAACCTCAAGGGCGTACATGTCCTTCGCAATCGCGCCGACAGCGATGCGATCCGGGAGGCCGCAGCGGGCGCGTCCGGTGCGGTGATCATTGGCGGGGGCTATATCGGGCTGGAAGCAGCAGCTGCGCTGCGCAAGGCCGGGAAAGCCGTAACTCTGCTCGAAGCCATGCCGCGCGTTCTTGCACGGGTGGCTGGAGAAGAGCTGTCACGCTTCTACGAGGCTGAACACCGTCGTCAGGGCGTTGATGTGCGGCTTTCGGCTCAGGTATCACGCATTCTGGGCCGGGACGGTCAGGTCACAGGCGTGGAACTGGGCACGGGCGAAATCATCGCCTGCGAGCTGGTGATTGCCGGTATCGGCATCAATCCGGAAGCCGGTCCTCTGCTGGCAGCCGGGGCAGCTGGCCGCAATGGGGTGGATGTCGACGCCTTCTGCCGGACCTCGCTTCCCGGCATCTACGCGGTTGGTGACTGTGCAGCGCATGCGAACCAGTGGGCGGGCGGCGCAGTCGTGCGGGTGGAATCTGTGCAGAATGCTGCCGATCAGGCCGCTACCGTTGCCCGCCATATCTGCGGCGAACCCAAGCCCTACACGGCCCTACCCTGGTTCTGGTCGAACCAGTATGATCTGAAGCTGCAGACAATCGGCCTTTCGGCCGGCCATGATGACCGGGTGATACGGGGTGACCCGGAGAGCCGCAGCTTCTCTGTCATCTATTTGAAACAAGGCCTGATTATAGCACTCGATTGTGTGAATGCCGCGAAGGATTTTGCTTTCGGGCGCAAGCTGGTGATGGAACGTGCAGCGCCCGAACGCCATCGCCTTTGCGACACCAGCATCGGCCTCAACCAGATGCTCGCGCCGCAAGGCGAGTCCCGGCAGGCCGGATAGTCAGTGCGCTGAGCGTAAAACGATTAAAGTGCGCTTTGCGGTCATTGCGATATAGTAACAGCGCCGACCGGATTCGGCACAAGGCCAGCTTCGTGAAAGGGCTCACGCTTGGAGAACAAGGCAGTAGCGGTCGTCATCGACCCGGAGGGCATTGAAAGGCTCTACAAGCGGCCAGGTTTCCTGCTGCGGCGCGCGCACCAGATCAGCGTCTCCCTTTTCATGGAAGAATGCGCCGAGAGCGGCATTACCACGACGCAATACGGCGTACTCGTCCTGTTGCGGTGCTGCGAAGGTCTCGACCAGATCGGCCTCTCCAAAAAGGTAGGGCTGGACCGGTCCACGACCGGCCTCGTGATCAAGAAGCTGGAGCAGGACGGGTTCGTCGTCCGCGTCGAGGACCCGGAAGACCGGCGCCGGCGCATCATCGTGCTGACGGCCAAGGGAGAGCGGCAACTGGAGAAGCTGCGCCCGTCGGCTGCCCGTGCGCAGGAGCGTGCCCTGTCGGTATTCTCCGATGAGGAAGCGGCGCAGTTTCTTTCGCTGCTCGAAAAATTCGTCAACAAGTTCAACGGTGTGACGAGAGCTCCACTGGTGCAGGACATTGTCTCTGACGAGACGCCCAAGGCCTCTGCGGATAGCGCCGACTGACGGCCTTGCCATATATCAGGCTACCTGATATTTAATTCTCCTGCCACGCAGGAGACCGCCATGCTGTCCGCACTGGATCTGGAAA
Organism: Glycocaulis sp.; assembly: GCF_052168375.1. Classification (NCBI taxonomy): domain Bacteria; kingdom Pseudomonadati; phylum Pseudomonadota; class Alphaproteobacteria; order Maricaulales; family Maricaulaceae; genus Glycocaulis; species Glycocaulis sp. The sequence goes on along the minus strand of NZ_JBQLZR010000333.1, from coordinate 6,325 downwards.
ACCCCGCCTTTGTCGAGGAGGTACGCGCCTTCACGCGCGACACCCTGCCCGAGACGACGCGTGCCAAAGTGCTCAATGGCAAGCTGCCTGACAGGGACGAGCGGACATTCTGGCAGCGCGCTCTGGTGGCGAAGGGCTGGGGTGCACCCGCCTGGCCCGTGGCTTTTGGCGGGACGGGCTGGGACGTCGTCCGCCGGCATGTCTTCGACGAGATACTGGCCGAGGAAGGCGCGCCGAACCCGCCGGTATTCGGCATGGGCATGCTGGCGCCTGTCCTGATGAAATTCGGTTCGGATGCGCAGAAGGCCCGCTTTCTGCCGCGCATCCTCACCATGGAGGATTTCTGGTGTCAGGGCTTCTCCGAACCCGAAGCGGGCTCTGATCTCGCCTCCCTGAAAACACGCGCGGAACGTGATGGCGATCACTGGCGGATCAATGGCCACAAGATCTGGACGACGCTCGCCCACGTTGCCGACTGGATGTTCGCTCTGGTGCGCACAAGCCAGGAGGATGCCAAGCAGAAGGGCCTGTCGATTGTCCTGATCGACATGCGCACGCCGGGCATCACCGTGCGGCCGATCATCACCATGGATGGCGAGCACGAGGTCAACGAGGTCTTCCTTGATGATGTGCGTATCCCGGCCGGGAACATCATCGGAGAACCGGGACAGGGCTGGACACAGGCGCGCTATCTGCTGTCGCTGGAGCGCACCGGCATTGCACGGATTGGCCAGTCAAAGCGCGAAATCGCGCGGCTGAAAGCCTTCGCGGCACGCCAGCGAACCCCTTCGGGAAGCCTTCTCGAGGACTCACAATTTGCCCGCCGCATTGCCCGTCTGGAGATCGCGCTTCTGGCGCTCGAACTGACGACCTTGCGCATGCTGGGGGCCATGAAGGCAGGCGATGCGCCCGGCCCCGAGGCCAATCTTCTCAAGATACGCGGATCAGAACTGCAACAGGCCATCACCGAAGCCATGCTGGATGCGGCGGGGCTTCACGGGTTTGCCTACGATCCCCATGCCTGGTCGGACGGCACCCACGAAAGCCCTTACGGCGCTCCCGAAACCAGCGCGCTGGCCGGGGCCTATTTCAATACGCGCAAGGTGTCGATCTATGGCGGATCGAACGAGATCCAGCGCAACATTCTTGCACGCACTCTGGGGCTGTAGCCGATGACCGATATTTTCACCCCGTCGCAGACCGGAACCCTGCTGGCCACAAGCGTGGAGCAGATCATCGCCCGCAATGGCTGCCTTCCAGGCCGGACATCGTCGCAAACAACGCCTCAGCTCTGGCGCGACATTGCCGAGGCCGGTCTGTGCGGAATTGAACTGGCGCCGGAGCATGGCGGAGCAGGCGGTGCGCCTGAAGATATTGCCCCTGCTCTGACCGTGCTTGGAAACCGGCTCTGCACCACGCCGCTGGTTTCTGCGCTCGCTGCTGCCGGGCTGATCGAAGCGCTTGGCTCGCAACAGCAAAAGGCGAATTGGCTGGGAAACATTGCGCAAGGCACCTGCCTTGCGGTCATCGCGCATGAAGAACAGGCCGCGCGCGGACACCCGCACTTTGTCGAGACACGCGCGGAGCACTCAGGGGCGGGCTGGCTACTCAACGGCGAGAAACCTGTCATTGCCGATGGCGGCGACGCCGATCTTTTCATCGTGTCCGCGCGCGTCACTGGCGAACCATCCTGCCGGGACGGCATCGCGCTCTTCCTGATACCGGCCACGACACCCGGCCTGCACCGGCGCAAACATGTCCTCTATGACGGGTGCCACGCCGCCGATTTGCGCCTCGAAGGTCTGCACCTGCCAGACGATGCACGGCTCGGGCCTGCGGGCGGCGCTGCGGACGGGCTGGAAGCAGCCCTTGATCAAGCGACCGCGCTCCTGACCGCCGAGGCGGTGGGCGTAATGGACGGTCTCTTCTCACTGACGCTCGACTATGTCCGCACCCGCGAACAATTTGGCCAGCCGATAGGACGCTTTCAGGTCATCCAGCATCGCATGGCCGATCTCCATATCGAGCTGCAGCAGGCCCGCTCCATGGCGTGCCATGCCATAGCGGCTGCGCGTATCGAGGATGCTGAACAGAGACGCAAGGCCGTCTCTGCGGCCAAATACGTGATCTCGACGGCGGCCCGAACTGTCGGTCAGGGCTGTGTGCAGATGCATGGCGGCATAGCGCTGACCGACGAATATGCAGCCGGGCACTATTTCAAGCGGCTGACCCGGATCGAGCGACAGCTGGGCACGGCCAGCTACCATCTCGACCGGTTTGCAGGCCTCGCCGCCTAGCCCTCCCGCAGGATAACCAGAGCATCGAGCGCGAGCGGTTCCTGCCCTGCCGGGTAGGCCACGAGCGGATTGACGTCGATCTCCACGATGGACGGGCAGGCCCGCATCAGCGCGCCAATTTTCGTCACGGCCAGGGCAAGAGCCTCCACATCGATGGCGGCTCGCCCGCGAAACTCGTCCAGCAGGGCTGCGGCTTTCAACGACCGCAGCTCGGCCTCTACCAGGCTCGCCGGCATGTCAGCCGGCATCAGGCGTACATCTTTGAGCGCCTCGATCCAGACGCCGCCCAGCCCCGCCATCACAACGGGCCCCCAGTGCGGGTCTCGCCTCGCGCCCACCACCATTTCCAGACCCGGACGGACCATGGTTTCCACCAGATAGCCCTCCGGCTCGATGCCGGGACAGTTCGCTGCAATCCGGTCCTGCATGTCCTGCCAGGCCTGTTGGAGTGCAGCGGCATCTTTCAGGCCGACAGCAACGCCGCCCACATCACTCTTGTGGGCGATCGCTGCCGACACGACCTTCAGAACCACCGGAAAGCCGATCCGGCCAGCCAGGTTCAACGCCTCGTCGACCGAGCGGGCGAGACCGCCGTCAGGCACAGCCAGTCCGGCTGCGCGCAGCAGGGCCTTGCCTTCCGTTTCCGGCAGGGCGCCCTGCCCTGACGGTGCCTGCATTCCCGCCAGCTCAGTGTCTCGCGCGATGGCCGCACGGTCTTTGAGCTGCCGGTACCGGCCCGCATGGGCGAGCGCGCGCAAGGCGCGCTCCGGCGAGCGCAGGAAGGCAAAGCCCTGATCACGGACCATATCCGGCAGGCCCGGCGCTATAGGCGCATCACCCAGGACAACATAGGCCGCAGGGCGCCCGCTGGCGGCAAGTTCCGGCAAGATGGCCGACGCCTTGGCAAGACCGACATCCGGCGCGCCAGGCATGGCGGCGACCAGCACGCTGCCGCAGTTTTCATCGCCCGCAAGCGCGGCGGCGGCCTGCGCGTAGAGCGGCATGTCCTTCAACCCTTGCGCCGTTATGTCGAGCGGGTTTGTGGCGGTCGCGAAATCGGGAAGTCGGGCATTGAGGGTCTCGACCGTCGCCGGTGCCAGCTCCGGCAAAGGCAGATCCAGCGCCTCGGCCATATCGAGGGCAAGACCGCGCACGGCCCCGGAATCGGTAATGATCGCCGGGCCGAGCGCAGACGGATGCGGAAAGCGGGTGAGAAGCTCGGCGGTATCGAGAAACTCCTCGAGCGTCTCCACGTTGATGACCGCTTCACTGGCGGTCATCGCCCGCATCACGGCGTGATCACCGGTCAGGGCGCCGGTGTGGGACGCGGCGGAGGCCTGAGCGGCTTCGCTCCGGCCGGGATGCAGGAGTATCACAGGCTTGCCGGCAAGGCGGGCGCGTGCCGCCAGCTCCAAAAAGCGGCGAGGCTGGCGCAGCTGCTCGGCAAAGACGGCAAGCGCGGTAACGCTGTCCAGCTCCACCAGATGGTCCATGATGTCCTCGACGCCGGTCACGGCTTCGTTGCCGGTGGCGACAGCGTGCGAGATCGCAACGCCGCGCTGGGCCATGGACATGCGCGCGGTTCCCATCATCGCGCCGCTCTGGGCAATCACTGCCAGCGCCTTGCGTCCCGCGGGCGGGTTGGGTCCGTTCGGACCGAAGGCCAGAGCCACGCCGTCGACATAGTTTGAAAGACCAAGCGTGTTGGGACCGAGCACAGCCATGCCCGCCTCGCGCGCAATCGCGGCCATGGCGGCCTGCTCGGCCAGCCCCTCCTCGCCCGCCTCGGCAAACCCGGCAGCGTAAATGACGCAAGCCCCGACACCGCGCCTGGCACAGGCGCGCACTGCCTCGACCACGCCCTGACGCGGCAAGGCAAGTATCGCCGCATCGACGCCTTCAGGCAGCGCATCGATATCCGGCAGGCAAGGCCTGCCCCGCACGGTTTCGTTGGACCGGCTGACCAGGTGGATGTCGCCGCCAAAAGCAAAGCGTTCCAGATTGTCGAGCGAACGCAGGCCCATCGAGCCGGCATTTTCCGAAATTCCGACAAGGGCTACGGAGCGTGGCGCCAGCAGGCGCGCAACGGCCGCGGCAGGCGTTGTCAGGGCATCATTCGCCACGGCGATAGCTCTCCAGTCCGGGACGGATCGACTTGTCGTCCAGGAATTGCTTCATGCCCTTGCTGCGCCCGCCCTCAGGATCGGTTGCGCGGGTTTGCTCGGCCTTGGCCGCGAGATATTCCTCCGACATGTCCCAGTCCATCGTCCGCACGCGCTTGAGCGCATGCTTGGCAGAACGCAGTACTGTGGGGTTCTTGTCCAGAAGTGTCAGCGCCAGCTTGCGGGTGCGCTGGCGCAGTTCGGCCAGCGGCACGGACATGTTCACCAGGCCGATTTCGGCGGCGCGGCGCCCGTCAAAGGGTTCGCCTGTCATGATGTAGTAGAGCGCAGCACGCTGGCCGCACACGTCCGATACCGCCTTCGTCACATTGCCGGCGGGAATGATGCCCCAGTTGATCTCCGACAAGCCAAAAGTCGCCTCGTCTGCAGCGACGGCGAGGTCGCAGGCGATCATCGGCGTAAAGGCGCCGCCAAAGCACCAGCCATTGACCATGGCAATGGTCGGCTTGGGATAGAATTGCAGGCGCCGCCACTGCCAGTTGCCCGCCTCGCGCCGGACTTTCGCCTTCACCAGCGCCGGGGCATTGTCGGTCTCACGGAAATATTCCTTCAGGTCCATGCCTGCGGAGAAGGACTCCCCTGCCCCGGTCAGTACCAGAACCGCGCACCGGTCATCAAATTCAAGCTGGTCCAGGACTTCGACCATTTCCCGGTTCAGCGCCGGGCTCATGGCGTTGCGCTTTTCCGGCCGGTTCAAGGTCACCCACGCAATGCCGGAATCGAACTCGACGCGCACATTTTCGCCGCCCGGCACTGGCAATTCGGACCCGGTCTGAATATCCGTAGATGACATGGTCGATCTCCTGAGTTGTTTCAGGTTATCTTATATTCGGCTACCTGATACATCAAGAGGCAGGCACGGCGCGCATGACACAAAAAAAGAACCGCACCATCTATCTGATTAAGCGGGCCGAAATGGCCGTTCGTGCGGGTCTGGAAACCGCCCTGGGTGATCTTGCTGTCACGCCGGGCCAGTACACGATCCTGTCCCTTCTGGCGTCGCGGCCCGACCAGTCGTGTGCCGGTCTGGCCCGCAAGGCGGGCGTTACGCCGCAATCCATGTCCGAGACGGTAACGCAGCTGGAACGCAAGGGGCTGATTTCTCGCGCGGAGAACCCTGAACACCGGCGCATTTTGCACATCAGCCTGACCGATGCGGGCAACGATCTGCTGACCCAGTGCGAGGCGAGAGTCGATGCGCTTGAGGCCCGGCTTCTCGAAGGACTTGGGGAGGAGCGGGTCAACCTCCTGCGCGACAACCTCGCGGCCATCGCACAAAAGACCGAAACAGCCTAGCCGGAACGTGCCAGCCCTTCCCGGCGGAGTTGCTCGACATTCGTGACGCCCATGAGGGCCATGGCGGTGCGCATCTCGCTTTCGATGTTTGCCAACATGTGCGCGACACCCTCCCCGCCTGCGGCAGCGAGGGCATAGACCCACGCGCGGCCCATCAGCACGCCGTGGGCGCCAAGCGCCAGCATCCGCACCACATCAAGGCCGGAGCGCACTCCGCCATCGGCGAGCACCGTGATATCGCCTGCCACGGCGGCCGCAATTTCCGGCAGAGCTCGCGCGGTCGACACCGCCCCATCCAGCTGACGCCCGCCATGATTGGATACTACGATACCGTCGACGCCTGAGCGCACCGCTTCGCGGGCATCTTCGACGTCAAGAATGCCCTTGAGCACGACCGGACCCTTCCAGTGAGCGCGGATGAAGTCGAGATCGTTCCAGCTCACGGCGGGATCGAAATTGCGCTGGATCCAGCCCATAAAATCACCAAGACCGGCGCGCGGGCCGAGCGCAGACGCGATATTGCCAAGCCCATGCGGGCCACCGAGAAGG
>NZ_JBQLZR010000332.1:0-5256 GCF_052168375.1 Glycocaulis sp. | reverse complement strand
GCCCCGCAAAGGCATAGGAGCCCTGCGCCGCCCTTGGAGTGCCCGTGCGGTCAAGCTGCCAGTCCGCCATGACATTTTCCGCCGCCAGTGCCGCCAGCGTGCGTTCCTCGGTCATGATCCCGGCGCGCGCCGACTGCGTCAGCGCCTGAACGAGGGCGAGCCCCGCAATCGCCAGAACTGTCAGCGCCGCCAGCATCTCGACAAGGGAAAACCCGGCCTCAGCGCGCATCGCCGGCCTCCACCTGTGCATGGCTGGAGACAGAGATGATGATGGACGCGCCGCCGCCATCCAGCACGAGGCCAATGGGCGGCTCACTGCCGGAGGGGTCAAACCAGATATCAGGGGCAACCACGCTCTCCAGCGACCGGCTGGCGAGAGCGAGACCATTCGCAAGCCGCAGGCGGACATCGCCCTCAAGCCTTGTGGCGCCAAGCCTGCGGTCACCATGACGGACACGCCAGCCCTCGCTGTGCAGGTCCATGAAGGCATAGCCAGCGCCATCATCATCAATCGAGAAGCCGATGGGCTGGCCACTCGCCAAGGCATGACGGCGCGCACTTTCCAGCCGGAGGACAAGGTCTGCCGCTTCGGTCTCGAGCGCACTGCGCGGCGGCGTGATCTGCGTCACCGCCGTCACCGAGACAAGCGCGATGATGGCGATGACCACCATCACCTCGACGAGTGAAAACCCGTCATCACGCATTGTCCGGGCAGGCGTCTGCATCACGCGTCCCAGTTTCCGATATCGGCATCATTGCCCTCGCCGCCCGGCCGACCGTCTGCGCCCAGCGTCCACACGTCGAAACGGCCATGCTCGCCGGGGGCCATGTACTGGTACTGGCCGGCCCAGGGGTCTTCCGGCAGGCGGTTGATATAGCCGCCTTCGGGAAAGCGTGCGGCGAGGCGCGGGTCGGCCGGTGCGGTGACCAAGACCTCAAGCCCCTCATCCGTGGTGGGATAGCGGCCCATGTCGAGGCGGAACATTTCGACGGCCTGTTCGATGCGGCCGATATCGGCGCGCGCCTTCTCGATGCGCGCCCGGTCCTGGCTGGGCAGCACGTTCAGCACCACGACCGTGGCGAGAAGCCCGATGATCACGACCACGACCATGATCTCTACCAGGGTGAAGCCGTCTTCGGACCGGTTTTGGCGGCGCTTTGCCATGGCAATACCTCCTTGGCGTTCAGTTCAGGGCCAGCGTGTTCAGCTGGAGGATGGGAAGCAGGATGGAGAGCACGATGAGGGCGACGAGCGCCCCCATGATGATGATGATGGCTGGCTCCAGCAGGCTGAGTGCCGTCGCGCTGGCCGCTTCCAGCTCGCCATCAAGTTGGTCTGCTGCGCGCGGCAGCATGGTCTCCAGCGCTGCAGAGCGTTCACCCGCCGCGATCATGTGGAGCGTCAGGGCTGGCAGGAAGCGCGCACCTTCAAGGGCGGACGACAAGGGTTTTCCGCCTTCCACCTCGCTGACCACACCGTCCAGCGCTGTGGCAATGCGGGTATTGGTCGTCGCCCGCCGGGCGGCACGAAGAGCATCGGGCAGAACCGTGCCGGCGGCCAGAAGAACGCTGAGCGTGCGGGCAAAGCGGGCCGCCTCCACCTTGCGCAGGAAACCGCCAAGCACCGGCACCGAGAGGCTCAACGCGTCGAGACGCGCCTTGACCGCCGGACGCCGCGCCAGAAGGCGCACGCCCACAATGGCAGCGAAAATGCCCGCCAGCAGCCACGGCCAGCCTGTCTGCAGGAAGGATGAGAGCGCGATCATGGCCCGCGTCAGTGCAGGCAGCGTGATGCTCATCGTGTCGAACTGCTCGGCCAGCCGGGGCACAATGGCGACCATAAGCACGGCAATCACGGCCATCGCCGTAACGGCGAGCGCACACGGATAGATGAGCGCCGTCATCACCTTGCGCGATAGCGCTGCAGACTTTTCCAGATACACCGCCAGCCGGTCGAGCACCGTGCCCAGCGCGCCGGAGCTCTCCCCGGCGGCGACCATCGCCCGGTAGACGGGTGGAAAGCTGGCCGCAAAGCCTTGCATCGCTGTCGACAGGCGCTCGCCCTCGAGCACCCGTTCGCGCAAGGCGATGATGATGCGCCGCGAAGCGACATGACTGGTCTGCGAGGCGACGATGTTGAGCGCCTCGGCGAGCGGCAGGCCCGCGCCGGTAAGGGTCGCAAGCTGGCGCGTCATGAGCAGGCGCGCAGAGGCGGGCATAGACCGGGAAACAGTGGCGGCACGCAGCGATGAAAACCGGCCTGAAGAACGGCTTTCGGTTCCCGCCCGGTCGACGCTGAGGGGTGAAAGACGGCGCCGGCGCAGCTCGGCGCGCGCGGCCGCGCCAGAGGCTGCCGAGATGATGCCCCGCGTGCGGCGGCCGTCAGCATCAAGGGCGCGATACTCAAATGCGGGCATCGCGCTCGCCCTCCTCGCGGCAGACCCGCAAGACTTCCGCCAGGGTCGTCTCGCCGGAGCGGGCGAGCATCAGACCCGCCTCGAAGAGGCCGCCTCCATTGCGGAAGGCGTGGCGGGCAATATCCGCCTCACGGGCCTGATCGTGGATCAGGGACCGCAATGCCTCATCCATCTCGATGATCTCGTAGACGCCCTGACGGCCCGAATATCCGGTCTGGTGGCAGGCATCACATCCGCGCGGGGCATAGAGCATCATCGGACCGGAAACCCCGGCCAGCGCCCGCTCGCGCTCGCTTGCCTCATAGGGCTCACGGCAATGCGGGCACAGACGCCGGACCAGCCTCTGGGCGAGCACGGCACTCAGCGTGCTGGCCAGGAGATAGCTTTCAATCCCCATATCCTTCAGGCGCGCTATCGCGGCAGCCGCCGAATTGGTGTGCACGGTGGAGAGCACCAGATGCCCGGTCAGGCTCGCCTGCACGGCAATGCGGGCGGTCTCGCCATCGCGGATCTCGCCGACCATCACGATATCGGGGTCCTGACGCAGGATGGCGCGCAGGCCCGCAGCAAACGTCATGCCGACCTTGGCATTGACCTGCGTCTGGCCGATGCCGTCCACGGCATATTCAACCGGGTCCTCGACAGTGAGAATGTTGCGGGTCTGGTCGTTCAGCTCGGAAAGGCCGGCATAGAGCGTCGTGGTCTTGCCCGATCCGGTAGGGCCGGTGACGAGGATAATGCCATTAGGCTGGGACAATGCCCGGCGCAGGCCGTCGCGCACTCGCTCCGGCATGCCCAGCGCATCGATGGACATCAGCGCGCTGTTCTTTTCCAGAAGGCGCATCACCACCCGTTCGCCATGGCGCGACGGCAAGGTTGAGACGCGCACGTCCACGCCCCGGCCCGCAAGTGTCAGCGTCACCCGCCCGTCCTGCGGTACGCGCCGCTCGGCAATGTCGAGCCGTGCCATGACCTTCAGGCGGGAGACGATAGATGGAGCGAGATGCGGCGGCAGGCTGACGCGTTCTTCCAGAACCCCGTCCAGCCGGAAGCGAACCGATACGCGGTCCTCGAACGGCTCCACATGGATGTCGGACGCCCCGGCGCGGATCGCGTCGGCAACAAGCCCGTTGATCAGACGGATGACCGGCGCTTCTGAGTCCGATGCCAGCAGGTCCTCGGCTTCCGGCATGTCATCGATCAGGCGCGACAGGCTGTCCGGGTCGTCTGCTGCGCCGCCTGCGCCTTCAATGGCGCTGGCAGCATAGATTTCCGAAAGCACGCGGTCATAGGCGCCAGCTGCCAGCGTGCGGACAGGAGCCATCACGCCTGCGACCCGGATCGCCTCGGCGAGGCCGGACGCATCCGCCCCCTCGCGCAGCAGGAAGAGCGGCTCCGCCCCGGGCTGGAAGGCGATCCCGCGTTCGCGGGCAAAGCTGTATGTCAGCAGGGCGGACATGAAGGCTCGCTATTCTCCGGGCGCGGGAGCGGTGGCCGGCGCGTCCATCATCATGCTGACGATCTCTTCGAGGCTGGAGCTGCGGCCATTGGTGGCCTGACGCTGCTCGGCCGACGCATTTGTGTAGGCCTCCAGCGCCAGATTACGCATGTCCGCCGCGCTGCGCACGATGGTCGGACGGATGAACACTACGAGATTGGTGCGCCGGTCAGACCGGCCCTCATTGCTGAAGGCACGGCCCAGAACCGGAATGCGCCGCAAGCCTGGCACGCCGCTATCGGCCACCTGCTCGTCGCGCTCGATCAGACCGCCCAGCACGATGATCTCGCCATTATCGGCCAGCACCGTCGTCTCGATGGCGCGGTTATTGGTGATCAGCTCGGAGAAGTCCTGACCCACCGGCCCGGCCACGGACGACACTTCCTGGCGCAGGTTGAGGCGGATCGTGTCGCCATCGCTGATCTGCGGCTGGACGCGCAATTGCACGCCCACATCCTGACGCTCGATCGTGCGGAACGGATTGGTATTGGCTGCGCCCAGAACCTCGCCAGTGGTGATCGGAATCTGCTGGCCGACAATGATGGAGGCTTCCTCGTTGTCGAGTGTCAGGATGGACGGCTTGGAGAGGATATTGGAGCTTGTATCGGCCTCCAGCGCATTCAGGATCGCACCGAAAATCGCGCCATTGGAATTCTGGCCACCAACGCCAACCAGCGCGCCGCTCGCCCGCAGGATGGACTGCAGGGCCGCTTCGCGCACCGTGTCGGCAGCCTCGCTATCGCCCTGAACGGTCGCTGCCCCGGCAACGGCCAGAAGGTCCGGTGAGGCCCCGAAGCGCGTGGACAGGAAGGGCGTGGCACTTCCTGCATTGCCGGACAGCAGCAGTTGCAAGCCCAGATCGCGCGCGGTCTGGTCGGAGATTTCCACGATGATCGCCTCGACCAGCACTTGCGGGCGGCGCACGTCCAGCTGCCGGATGACCAGCTCCAGCTCGCGCAGCTGGTCCGGGTCAGCGTTGACCACGACCGAGTTGGTGGGCGCGTGGTGGGCGATGGAAGCCTGACGCGGCGCGCTGCCTTCACTGTCGGCAGGCGCAAGGCTCTGCGAGACCTGCTCAAGGATGGGCAGGAGCGAAGCGCCATCGGCATGATTGAGCGGAATGACGCGGAAGCTCTGGTTGGACCGGCTGACCGCATCCACCCGGCGCACAAGCGCGATGATATCGCGCACGGCCTCGGCGTCGCCGCGGATCAGCAGCGTGTTGGAAGCGGGCACCGGCGCAATGTTGAACGCATAGCGGCGATTGTCCTCGCCCTGGAAGGCCGGCTGGCGCAGGCGTTCGATGATGCGGGCCATCTCGTCTGCAGACACGTTTTCCAG
>NZ_JBQLZR010000331.1:0-22796 GCF_052168375.1 Glycocaulis sp. | reverse complement strand
GACCCTTCACGCTGCCGGGCTTGGTAGCCACCCTGTCCGCATATTCGTCGCGGGCATCGCGGGTTAGCGACCTCAGGCGCACAAACCCGTAGCCGAGCGAGATCAGGATGAAGGCCGCAATGACGGCGAGGAGAAGCTGGAGCGAGAAATCATACATGCCCCCTCATCTAGCGCGTTGCGGCCTCGTAGGCGAGCATGGCGCGCTTGCGCTCCAGCCCCCAATGGTAGCCGTTCAGGCGCCCGTCGCTGGCCAGCACGCGGTGGCAAGGGATAAGCCAGCTGACCGGATTGGCCCCGACCGCTGCACCCACCGCCCGGCTTGCACGGATGGAGCAGACATCGCGGGCGATTTCGCCATAACTGGTTGTCTCGCCGGGCGGTATGGCCAGCAGGGCGCGCCAGACCTGGCGCCGCCAGGGCGTCCCATAGAGGACGAGCGGAATGGGGTGGCCTGCACCGTCTCCGAAAATGCGCATCGCATAGTCGGCAGCACTGGCATCGTCGCGCGTGAACTGCGCCGCCGGAAAGCGGGCCTTAAGGTCCGCTTCGGCTTCGGCCTCGCCGCCCGCATCGGCGAAAGCCAGCGCAGAGAGCCCGCGCGGCGCGACCAGAAACACGCCCGTACCGAACGGGGTCGGCGCATGGCCGAGCGCAAACTCCAGCCCCAGCCCGGCATTGCGGGCATTGCCGGGCGTGACCGCTTCTTCGGCAATGAAGACATCATGCAGGCGCGACGGGCCGGAGAGACCTGTTTCCAGCGCCGCTTCGAGCACGCTGGCGCCGTCAGCCAGCAGGCGCCGGGCGCTGGCATGGGTGAGGGCAGCGATCATCCGTTTGGGACTGGCACCGGTCCAGCGGGTGAAGACGCGCTGGAAATGGTGGGCCGACAGGCCGGCCGCTTGCGCAATACGCTCCAGTGAGGGCTGCTCGTCCCAGTGTGCGGCAATGAAATCCAGCGCGGCATTGATGCGCGGATAGTCCTGCGCACGGATTTGCAGGCCGGAAGGAGCGTCGGAAAGGGAATCGGATGTCTGCATCATGGGGCCAGTCTGGCCGCACGGATCAGGCCGCACCACCCGATTCTTGCGCAAGGCGGGGTGAGTGGCGGCGTGACTTTTCCAGCGCCTCGCGGATCGCTGCCGCCAGGTCTCGCCGCTCGCGCGGCGACAGGACGCTGCCAACGACCAGATGACGGCCCATCGAAGTCAGGCGCGCCTGCACATCGGGCTCATCCTCATGGTCCAGCTCGACGCGCGTCCAGGCCGGCTGAAGCCGGTAGAGTGTCTCATAGCCGGTGGGCCAGCGGCGCAGAACATGAATGGCGTCCGGCGTGATGTGAATGCGCTCCAGCCGGCGCCCGTCCCGGTAATTCAGGCGGAAGGCCAGCCAGACGATCAAGAGGTCCAGTCCGAAAAAGCCCATGACCGGCCAGGCACCTATCAGCAGGAAGGCCAGACCGGCGGTAAAGCTGATCACGGCAATCGCTACCATCAGCGCTATGAAGGCCGGGCCGCGCAAGGAGCGGTTGGGCCGCACATGGGCGTCCAGCAACACAGCGTCAGCCACGTCGAGAGCCTCGACGCGAAGCGGACGGCCGTGCGCAGCAATGGGCCAGTTTTCCATGGGTGTGCGGCGCTTCATGCGCCCGAACATAGGTCTCCTGAAGCGGTCAGGCGAGCGGATGCCTTGCGTCGAATGGCTGCACGTGTCCGGCAGGTGAAGCGGTGATGAATGGAACGGCCTTTCATGAGCCGCATTTTGTCATTAGCTACAGGCCCGTAGAGATCGCCAAACCCATACGGAGCACCTCTCCATGCTGAGTTTTTTCGCCAGTGCGCTGGCTGCGCTGTCCACCGGACTTCACGAGGGCGATGCCAGCACGACGACGCCTCCGGCCACCAGCCTGCCCGTGCAGGCCGTGCAGGAGGAGGAAGCCGCTGACGCCCTGCCGCCGCCCGAGCTGATCGAGCAGACCGGCCGCGGCGAGGCCGTGGAGCGGGAACGCGCACTGGAAATCTTTGCCGCCGTGGAAAGCCTTGAGGCCCGTTTCCGCCAGGTCAATCCGGACGGGTCCGTCAGCGAAGGCGATCTTGCCTTGTCGCGCCCCGGACGCGTGCGCTTTGCCTATGATGCGCCCTCGCCGCTCCTGATCGTGGCGGATGGTTCGACGGTTGCCATTGCCGACAGCGCACTGGAGACCGTGGACCGGGCACCGATCCGCTCCACCCCGCTGCGCTGGCTTCTGGCTCCGGCCTCCGAGCTGGAGGCGTCGGGCGCCATTGTCGAGGTCGGCCGGTATGACAACCAGCTCTATGTGACGCTGGAAGACCCGGAAGGCGAGGCAGAGGGCCGGGTGACGCTGATCCTGGCCGATGCCGACCCTGCCCTGCCAGCCTCGCAAGTGGCGCTCAATGGCTGGTATGCGGTCGACGGCATGGGCGCGCTGACGCAAGTCATGCTGGATGAGGTCGAGCTTGGCGGGCGGATCGCGCCGTCACTCTTCATTCTCGATGACGACATGTTCCAGTCGCGCCGGCGCGGCCGGCGCTAGGGCCTATTCCGTCCCGTCATCATCCTCGCCGGGTTCGTCGGTGAACTGGAGGAGGTCGCCGGGCTGGCAGTCGAGCTCGCGGCACAGGGCCTCCAGCGTGGAAAAGCGCACCGCCTTGGCCTTGCCCGTCTTCAGGATGGAGAGATTGGCCATGGTGATGCCGACACGGTCGCACAGCTCGGTCAGCGACATGCGCCGTTCGAGAAGCATCCGGTCGAGGGTGACGCGTATTGCCATTCGCAGCGCCCCCTAAATCGTCAGTTTCTGCTCGTCGCGCAGACGGGTTCCTTCGCGGAACACTTCTGCCAGGACGAGTAGGGCGATAACCGCAATCCACGCTCCGATATTCAGTCCGAACTGGGGCTGGATGGAGACCCCGCTTTCGACCGGGCGCCCGAACACCGTGAACATCAGGGCGATGATGCCGTGCGCGCCATAGCGGATGATCTGGTAGACCGCGATGGCAATGGCGATCGCGCGCAGATGGCCCGCGTTTTCGGGCACAAAGGGGTCGCCCTCGATGAGCGTGACGAGAATCCGGCGCAGACGGTCTGCAATGAACAGCATGGCAAGGATCGCCGCCACACCAAGCGGCAGGGCGATCACGATGTCGAGCTGGAGAAAGCGCAAGAAAGCGTCCGGCATTTCCGGACCGATTCCGGTTACCCGGAACAGGCCGGCTGCCATGAGCGCCAGCGTGACGAGGCTGGCGAGAACCAGAAGGCCCCAAAGGACCACCACCGTCACGTCGATCAGTATTTTCAAGAGGGATGTCAGAGATCCCGGACCCAGTGCTCGCATCCCTGTCCCTTGTCCGACGTCACACCGGGCGCGAAGCTGCCTCCAGGGGGGAGAGGTTATTCGCACCCGGTGCCGTCATGCTGCCTCACGGCGCCGCCTTATGCGACGATCGGTGAGAGCGCTGCGGCCATGCCCGCTACCACGGTAGCAACCAGAACCACATTGATGAAAGCCGCAAACGGAAAATTGCGGGTGTTGTTTTCGAGCCTGACCATCTTTGTCTCCTTTGAGATCCAGTGTTATCGATCAACCTTGGGCCTTTGCTCCGGTCTTTTTGTTTCGCCGGGGCTTTTGCCCTGAAGCAGCGGGGTGTTCCCCTTGCCTCGAAAACACATCTAGCAAGGCCCTCATCGCTTTGCAACAAAAAAATATCGAAAAACGATATGAATTTTTCGAAAGGCGATATGCGCAAATGGATGCAGTGACCGTAAACCGCCTTTTCCGCGAGGCTCCGCTGTGGGTCATCGCGAGCCATAATGCTGGCAAGATCAAGGAGATAGGCGCGCTTCTGGCCCCCTACTCCATCGCCGTCAAAGGGGCCGGCGAAATGGGTCTGGAGGAGCCGGAAGAGACTGAAAAAACTTTCTCCGGCAATGCGCTTTTGAAGGCGAGGGCCGCCGCAAGAGCCTCCGGGGCGGTGGCACTGGCGGACGATTCCGGTCTTGAGTTGAGCGCGCTTGGTGGTGATCCGGGCGTCTATTCGGCGCGCTGGGCAGGTCCGGGGAAGGATTTCGCGCTCGCCATGCAAACGGTGGAGCAAAAACTGGCCGAAACGGGAAGCGCCGACCGATCGGCCCGCTTTGTCTGCGTCCTTGCGCTCGCCCATCCCGATGGCGCCGAAATGGTCTTTGAAGGCGAGGTGAAGGGCGAGCTTGTCTGGCCGCCGCGAGGCACGAGCGGCTTTGGCTATGATCCGGTCTTCGTACCGGCAGGCGGGTCTGAGACCTTTGCCGAGATGGATGCGGCGGCGAAGACCGCGATCAGCCACCGGGCCGATGCCTTCTCGAAACTCATCGCAGCCGTGCTCCAGCCTTGAGCACGCCAGACCCCGCGCCGCTTGGCCTCTATGTGCACTGGCCCTATTGCGCGCGCATCTGCCCGTATTGCGATTTCAACGTCTACAAGGCGAGGGGTGCTGACACGCAGGCACTGACGGACGCCCTGCTGGCGGACCTGGAGCGCTGGCGCGGGATTACAGGTCCGCGCCCGCTTGCCAGCATCCATTTTGGCGGCGGCACACCTTCCCTCATGCCGCCTCGCGAGATTGCGCAGGTCATCGAGACGGCAAACCGGCTATGGGGTCTTGAAGACGGCGCAGAGCTGGGGCTGGAGGTCAATCCGGCCGAGCGCAACCGGCTGGGCGATATCGTTGCGGCTGGCATCAACCGGCTGTCGGTCGGTGTTCAGGCTCTGGACGACCTGGCTCTTGCGCGCCTCGGCCGCGATCACGACGCGCGGGCGGGGCTCGACGCGCTGGAAATGGCCCGCGCGCTGACAAACCGTGTATCGGCCGACCTTATCTATGCGCGCGAGGGCCAGAGCCTGGGAGACTGGCAGCGCGAACTTGAAAGCCTGCTGCCGCTGGGGCTGGACCATATCTCGGCCTACCAGCTCACCATTGAAGACGGCACTGCCTTTGCCCGCCAGGTCCGCCGGGGGACGCTGATCCCGCCTGAAGAAGGACTGGCCGCCGACCTGTTCACCCTGACGCAGGTATTGACCGGGGCTGCGGGCATGGAAGCCTACGAGATCTCCAATCATGCGCGCGGATCCGCAAACAGATCGTGCCATAACAGTCTTTACTGGACCGGCGGGGACTGGATCGGGATCGGACCCGGCGCGCATGGGCGGCTCGGCAACCATTCAGGCGGCGGACGCATAGCCAGCGCCGCACCCTTGCGCCCGGCGGACTATATCGCCTCAGCGGGGCAAGCCGAGCCGGAAGCCG
Source organism: Glycocaulis sp. (assembly GCF_052168375.1). Lineage (NCBI taxonomy): Bacteria > Pseudomonadati > Pseudomonadota > Alphaproteobacteria > Maricaulales > Maricaulaceae > Glycocaulis > Glycocaulis sp. The sequence goes on along the minus strand of NZ_JBQLZR010000331.1, from coordinate 17,496 downwards.
AGCGCCTGACCGGGCTGGAAGAGGCGCAGGAGCGGGTGCTGATGGGTATGCGCATTAAAGAGGGGCTGGATCGTGCGCGCCTGCGAGCCCTGACAGGATACGACATCGACGTGAGCAAAGCGGACGAACTGGCCGCGCAAGGGCTGATCACGCTGGATGAGGGACATGTGCGCCTGAACCCGACCGGCCGTCTCTATGCCGACCGGATCGCGAACGCCCTTGCCCCCGGCGACTGATCAGGATTCGCCCTCATCGGTGAGGAAGTCCGGCTGGAAGCGGACAGGTGCCGGATCAAGCACCTCGAACTGGCCACCCCGGATGGTATAGAGTGCAAGACCGCGCTCCACCGTGCCGTCGCTGCGCAGGCGGAACAGGCCGTCCACGCCCAGAAATCCGTTCGCATCCTCGATGACGGTGCGCTCCACGCGGCCCGCGCTTGCCATCAGCACGGCCAGCGAAGCGGCGTCATAGCCGAGACCGGCAAGGCGGGAGGCCTGCTCCCCGAAGGCCGTCATGTAGGCTTCCTCGAAGCGGCCGCGCTGGCCGGCATCGGGGCCGGCAAACCAGCCATGGGCCAGCGCCGGTTCACGCGCGCTGTCCGGATTGCGCCAGAGCCCCGTGCCGACAAATTTCACCACCAGAGGGTCGATATCGGCAAACAGGAGGGACGGGGCGAGCATGCGCAGATCGTCACCGCCCACGGGCAGCATGACGACCTGGAACGCGCCACCATCGGAGGGCGTCCAGTTCTCACCGGTCATGGCAAGAGCGGTGCCGACCTCCAGGCGCTGGATGCCGGACCTCGCGAGGCGCCGGGCAGCCTGACCCATGGAATCAACACCGCCGGAATAAATTTCTTCCGCCGTGACGGTGCCGCCTGTAGCAGCCGCAGCCTCGCGATAGGCCTCGCTGACAAGCTGCCCATAGGGCGTGGCCGGCGCGACGATGGCATAGCGGCTGGCACCCAGGGAAGCCGTATAGCTGACCACACGGCGGACCTCTTCCTCTGGCGGGAAGCTCAGGAGATAGACGCCGTCGCCTGCAACGCTCGTATCGGTGGAGAAGGAAATGACCGGAATGCCGGCCCGGCGCGCCGGGCCGGAGGCCGCCCGTACCTCGGCAGCCAGAAGCGGGCCGATGATCAGATCGGCGCCGTCAGCAATCGCTGCCTCGGCGGCGGCTTCCGCGCCGCGCGCCGTGCCTTCGGTATCCTTGGGCAGAAGCACGATATTGCCGATGCCACGCTCGAAAAGGGCAAGCTCTGCAGCGCGCAGGAGATGGCCGGCCTCATTGCGAAGCCCCGCCGAGGAACCGGAGAAGGGCAGGAGCACGCCGACGCGCACCAGTTCCATGCCTTCCATGTGCGGCGGGGTGAAAGCGAGGCGTTCAGGGCTCATCTCAACACCCAGCACCGCCGGCTCAGGCGGTGCGCCAACTACCGGCGAGGCCACGCCTTGCGACACATCGGGGCGCTGCGGGCCGCTGGACGCGGTGCAGGCGGTAACAGCGAGGCCTGCCAGCATGACCACGGCAAGGGTTCGGGCAAGGCGGCCTATTGGCGCCAGCGCGCAGGTGGGCAACACTGAAATCGTCATGGTTCCGGTCCTCATCACCCCTGCCGCCCGCTTCGTCTGCCGGTGCGGCGTCAATCGAAGCTACCGGCGCCGTCCGTCCGGAGCAACCGCGCACATGCCGAAACCGGCTGGCGCTGGACGGCCATGAAACGCGCGGCCCGGCGATCCGCCGAAAGGCGCGGGCGGCGCGGGGAGTTCATGGCCTGCGCGCTCCTTGTCCTTACCGGATGGCAGATTGCCGGACGCCGGGTGAAAACGCCGCTGGGCGAGATCGACATCATAGCGCGGCGCGGGCGCACGCTGGCTTTCATCGAGGTGAAATGGCGCGCGACACCGCTTGGTGCCCGTGAAGCCTTCCACCCGCGCCAGCAGGCGCGTCTGTTACGCGCGGCGGCCATGTGGCGGGCAAGGCGGCCGGGACTGGAACATTATTCCACCCGCTTTGACCTCATCTGTATCGTACCCGGACGCTGGCCGGAGCACCTCAAGGGCGTTCTCAGCGCCGATCACGGGCCGGAAAAGCATCTGATCTAGAAGGGCTTTGGCAGAAAGTTAACGTGACATCTTGACGGCACCGTCAGTTTTGTTCTTTTCTTGTTCCGGTTTTATACCGCAATGTTCACCTGCTCTGTGGAAAAGCCCAGGGCCTGAAAAGCACATAACTTTTACGTTCAATGAATCCATTTATCGGAGTCGTCATGAGCGCCTTTACCCATTCTGCTTCCTTTGAAGGCGCTGAAGCCCGGCTGGTCGACGTTCAGGTGCAGATTGCGGGCGGGACACCCGCTTTCAGTGTCGTGGGGCTGGCCGACAAGGCCGTTGCCGAGAGCCGGGAACGGGTGCGCGCCGCATTTGCAGCGATCGGGCTTTCGCTGCCCGGTCAGCGCCTGATCGTGAATCTGGCTCCAGCCGACAGACCCAAGGAGGGGGCGCATTTCGACCTGCCCATCGCCATCGGCATACTCATCGCCATGGGGGTCCTGCCGCCCGAGGCGGGGTCAGACTATCTGGCCATGGGCGAGCTCGGTCTTGACGGTTCGATCTCGGCGGCGCCGGGCGCCCTGCCCGCCGCCATGCTGGCGGTCGAGCGCTCCACGGGCTTCATCTGCGCCCGCGATAGCGGCCCGGAAGCGGCCTGGGCCGGGGGCGATCTCGCCATTCTGGCACCGGCCTCGCTCATCCAGCTCGTCAATCACTTCAAGGGCGGGCAGGCCCTCGTCCGGCCCCAGCCCGGCGATCTGGTCGAAGGACCGGGCTTTCGCGACATGCGCGATGTACGCGGACAGGAAACGGCCAAGCGCGCCGTGGAGATCGCCATGGCGGGCGGTCACAACCTGCTTTTCGTCGGGCCTCCGGGTTCGGGCAAGTCCATGCTGGCCGAACGGGCAGCGGGACTGTTGCCGCCTCTTTCTGCAAAGGAATTGCTGGAAGTTTCGATGGTCCAGTCGGTCGCCGGACTGTTGCAGCGCGGCGAACTGACCCGGACGCGCCCCTTCCGCGCGCCGCACCATTCCGCCTCGATGGCTGCGATGGTTGGCGGCGGCACGCGGGTGCGGCCCGGCGAAGCATCCCTTGCCCATAATGGTGTGCTCTTCCTCGATGAATTGCCGGAGTTTCATCCCCAGGTACTCGATTCCCTGCGTCAGCCGCTGGAAACCGGCGAAATCGCAGTGGCCCGCGCGAATGCCCGCATCACCTTCCCGGCCCGCTTCCAGCTCATTGCCGCCATGAATCCCTGTCGCTGCGGCTGGGCAGGCGCGGACGGACGCTCATGCGCGCGCGGGAAGAATTGTGCCGAGAGTTATCAGGCGCGCATCTCCGGTCCGATGCTGGACCGGATCGATCTGCAGATAGAGGTGCCCCCGGTGACCCCGGCTGATCTTGCCTTGCCCCCCGCACAGGAAGGCAGCCGGGAGATAGCGCAACGGGTTGCAAAAGCCCGCGAGGTGCAGATCGAGCGTGGCAGCCTGAATGCGCGCCTGTCGGGCGAGAGGCTGGACACCGTGGCCGCGCCGGATGCCGCCGGCGCAGAGCTTCTGGGCCGCGCCGCAGAGGCCATGGGACTGACAGCGCGGGGCTATCACCGGGTGCTGCGGACCGCGCGCACAATTGCCGATCTGGACGGCGTGGACGGCATACGCCGCATCCATATTGCCGAAGCCTTGAGCGCCCGGCGCAGTCAGCCGCCTTCAGGCGGATCGCAAGGCGCCAGTTTTCCCCGTATGGAACCGGTGAAAACCACCGGCCGTTCGACGCTTCGTTAACCTGCCCGGCGCTAGCTTCGCGCGCATGACACACGACACGCCGCCTGCACGCGACCCTGAAATCCCAGATGCCACAGGCTCACAGGCGGGCCTGCGTGGCATATTCGATACGATGGGCGAGCTTGTCATCGTGCGTGATCGCGATGGCCGGCTGAGTGATGTGAACGGCGCGTTCCTGCGCGCCTTTGGCGGCACGCGCGAGGACTGGACCGGGCGCTGGTTCGCCGTTGCCCCCGCGTTCGGCGAGGCTGGCTCACACCGGCGCTACGATGTCGCCATGCGCACACAGGCGGGCCCGGTCTGGATCGAATGGTCCGAAACGGTGACGCCAGAAGGTTCCATCGTCGCCGTCGGACGCGACGTCACCGAGCAGCGCGGCCTTGTCGAACGCGAGAGCGAGGCAGCTCGCGGCAAGGGTGTTTTCTTCGCTGCGGTCACACATGAACTGCGCACACCGCTTTCCGGCGCGCTCGGTACGGCACGGCTTCTCGAAGATACAGGGCTTCGTCCCGATCAGGCCGCCTATGTGGCGGCGCTGAAAGCCAGTGCCAGTCACGCGCTCAAACTGATCGACGATATTCTGGACCTGTCCCGGCTGGAGGCAGGCAAGCTGGAATTGCGGCCCGAGCCGCTTGATCCGGCCCGCCTCGTCGAGGAGGTCTGCGAACTGCTGTCGGAAAAGGCCGCTGAAAAGGGCCTCGCGCTTGCCCATGCGCAAGGCCCCGGCGTGCCTGCCCAGATTCGCGCCGACCCGGCACGGTTGAAGCAGATTCTCTACAATCTTGCCGGCAATGCCGTGAAGTTCACCCGCGAAGGCGGGGTTCTGGTAACGCTGGAAGCTGATGGGGAGAATTTGCGACTGTCGGTGCGCGATACCGGCCCCGGCATCAGCCCGGCCGATCAGGCGCGCCTGTTTGAACAGTTCGAGCGCGGCGCCGCCGAACGTGACAAGAGCGCACCCGGTGCCGGCCTTGGCCTTGCCATGGTCAAGCGCCTTGCCGAAGCGATGGATGGCGAGGTCGGTGTCCGGTCCCAGCCGGGCGAGGGCGCGCTGTTCTGGTTCAGCTTCCATCCGGCCGTACTGCAACGCGCGCCGGTGCGCCGTCCGCTGGCCGGACGCCGGGTCCTCATCGCGACGCCGTGCGCGATCGAGGCCGATGCCTTGGTCCTGCATGCCGAAACGCTTGGCGCGTGGGCGGAAACCTGTTCCAGCCAGGCGCAGCTCTTTGCGCGGACCGAAACAGTGCGGCCCGACATAGTCATCCTCGATGACAGCTGGAGCGAGGACGCCCCGGCACTGGCCGCGTCCGGTGGTGCAGGCCGCATACTGGCGCTCGCCCGACCGCGCACCAAGGGCCGCTATGCCGGCAAGGACAAGCCCGGCGGTATTGATGGCTGGCTGGTGGCACCTGTAAGGGCCAGCTCGCTTGCCCGGTTTGCCCTTGGCAGCCGGTCGGGAGCTGAGGATCGCGAGACGGAAGTGCGCGGCCCGGTGCTGGCCGGGTACCGCATCCTTCTGGCCGAGGATGATCCGGTCAATGCGCTGATCGCGCGCACCCTCCTGTCGCGCCTTGGCGCAACGGTGGTGATGGCAGCCACGGGACGCGAAGCGGTTTCTGAAGCCTCGCAAGGCGGGTTTGACGCCGCATTGCTGGACCTTCGCATGCCGGAGCTCGACGGACGTGACGTCGCGGCCCGCATCCGGTCCCTGAGCGGGGAGCCGGGCGCCGTCCCGCTTATCGCGCTCACCGCCAATGCCACGGAAGCCGACCGCGATGCCTGCCTTGCTGCCGGCATGGATGCCTTCCTGACAAAGCCGGTCGATCCCGATGAACTTGCAACCGTGCTCTCCGGCTTGTGCGGCGGTCAAAACCGGGCAAGGCTGAGCGCCTGATCCAGTTTTCCAGCGGGGACGATCCGCTTCCATGACCGATACCGCCGCCGACACGCCCGAGCGCCGCAACTGGCGCCAGATCCTGCTGGTGTATGGCACGCCGGTGATGATCTCGATGCTGGTACTGGGCTTTGCCTCCGGCCTGCCCCTCTACATGGTGTTCCAGAAGCTCTCCTTCTGGCTGCGCGATGCCGGGATTGAGCGCTCTACCATCGGTTTCTTCTACTGGGTGACGCTCTCCTACACGCTGAAATTCCTGTGGGCGCCGGTCGTCGACCGGATCAGAATCCCCTTCCTGCATGCGCTTCTGGGGCCGAGACGCTCCTGGATCGTCACCGCGATTGCCGGCACGGTCATTGCGCTTCTCATTATCTCGCAGACCGATCCGGCGTCAGGCCTGCTGCCGGTCGCCATAGGCGCGCTGCTTCTGGCCTATTCGGGCGCAACGCTTGATGTGGCGATCGATGCCTGGCGCATCGAGAGCGCACCCAACGACATGCAGGCCAACATGGCTGCGGCCTATTCGCTGGGCTACCGCTTTGCCTACATGACCTCCGGGCTCGGCCTTGCGATTTCCGAATGGGCCGACTGGGGCTGGTCGTTCAAGGCGATGGCGCTGGCCATGGCAATCTCTGCCGGCCTCGTCTTCCTCATGAAAGAGCCTGCGGCGGGCCGCGTAAAGCGCGGCCTGGAAGGCCCGTTCGCGGTGAAGGTGGCCCGCGCGGTCATCGAGCCCTTCCGCCAGATCCTTGGCCGGCTCGGTGTGTGGTTCATCCCTGTCATTGCCCTCGTTGCGATCTACCGGCTGAGTGATTTCACCATGGGCGTCATGGCCGCGCCGCTCTATTCCGATATCGGCTTTGCGCGTGATCTGGTGGGCGGCGTGCAAGGGGGGCCGGGCCTCATTGCAACGATCTCGGGGCTGTTCCTCGGCGGTGTTGCGGCGTTCCGCTTCGGCCTGCCGCGCGCACTGGTCATCGGGCTGGTGATCACATTCGTCACCAATGGCGGATTTGCGTGGCTGGCGGCGACGGCCGGGCCGGATGATGGCTGGCGCCTGACGCTGGCCATTGTCGCTGACAATCTCGCCGGCGGCTTCGTGACCACCGTGTTCATTGCCTATCTCTCAAGTCTCGTGGACCCGGAGAATGCGGCAACACAGTACGCGCTCTTGAGCTCGTTCTATGCCTTCTTCGCGAAATTCCTGTCAGGCTTTTCCGGCGTTCTGGCGGACGCAGTGGGCTGGGTCTGGTTCTTCATCCTGACGGCAGGATGGACGCTGCCCGCTGCCATCCTGCTCTTCGTCGTGATCCGTTATGGCAGCGAAGCGGCCAAGGGCCGCGAACGGTTTGCCGAACGGGAAACCGCTCCCTAGCCAGCCTTGACGTCCGCGTTGCTTTCCGGTGCGCCGGAAAGATCGTGCGCGGCCAGCGCAGCGAGGGTGAGGATGTCGGACACACCCGCCCCCAGACGGGCAATCTGGACCGGCTTTTCCAGACCCACCAGCATCGGACCCAGCACGGTTGCGCCGCCCGCGGCGCGAAGGAGCTTGGTCGAGATGGAGGCCGAGTGGATGGCCGGCATGATCAGCACATTAGCCGGACCGGTCAGGCGCGAGAACGGGTAGAGGCGTGTATGGGCCGGGTCGAGGGCAACATCGGCATTCATCTCGCCCTCGTACTCAAAATCGGGTTTGCGAGCGTCCAGAAGGCGCACCGCCTCCTGAATCTTCTCGGAGCGTTCACCAGCCGGATTGCCGAAAGTGGAATACGACAAGAGTGCCACGCGCGGCTCCACGCCGAACCGCCGGGCGGCAGCGGCTGCCTCGCAGGCCATGTCGGCCATGGCCTCGGCGGTCGGAAACTCGGTGACATTGGTGTCGGCGATAAAGAGCGTACGGCCACGGCTGAGCACCAGCGACATGCCCATCACCCGCTCGCCGGGGCGCGGGTCCAGCGCCATCTGCACGTCCGCAAGCGCCTGCGCATAATTGCGGGTGGTCCCAGTGACAAGCCCGTGCGCGTCACCCAGCGCCACCATGCAGGCGGCAAAGACGTTGCGGTCATTATTGACCATGCGCTGCACGTCGCGGCGCAGATAGCCGCTGCGCTGCAGACGGGCGAACAGCCAGTCGGCATAGGCAGCATTGCGATCGGACAGGCGCGCGTTGACGATCTCGATGGCGTCTTCCGGCACGCCGACAAGGCGCATGTTCGCCTTGGTCGTCTCCTCCCGGCCTACAAGCACGGCCTTGCCCAGACCCTGAGACTGGAAGGCGTGCGCAGCACGGATCACGGTCGCTTCCTCGCCTTCGGCAAAGACGATGGTCTTGCGGTCGGCGGCACGCACCTCGTCATGCAAGGCCTGCAGGATGGCGGCGGTGGGATCGAGGCGGCGGGCAAGGGCCGCCTTGTAAGCCTCCATGTCCTCGATCGGGCGCCGGGCAACGCCGGAATCCATTGCGGCTTGCGCCACATAGGGCGGCACATGGCTGATCAGGCGCGGATCGAACGGCGCCGGGATGATGTAGTCCTTGCCAAAGCTGGGGCGCGAGCCGTGATAGGCGGCGGCCACCTCGTCGGGCACGTCCTCGCGGGCAAGCTCGGCCAGGGCCTGGGCGGCTGCGACCTTCATGTCCTCGTTGATGGTGCGCGCGCGCACATCAAGAGCGCCTCGGAAAATGTAAGGAAAGCCAAGGACGTTGTTGACCTGATTGGGATAATCGGAGCGGCCTGTCGCCATGATCGCGTCGGAGCGTGCTTCGCGCACCTCTTCGGGCGTGATTTCCGGATCAGGATTGGCCATGGCAAAAATGATCGGATCGGCGGCCATGGATTTCACCATGGCCCTGGTCACCGCCCCCTTGACCGAGAGGCCGATAAAGCAGTCCGCCCCGTCTAGCGCCTCTTCCAGCGTGCGCCGGTCTGTTTCGGCGGCATGGGCCGACTTCCACTGGTTCATGCCCTCGGTACGGCCCTTGTAGATGACACCCTTGGTGTCGCACAGAATGGCGTTGTCATGGGCAACACCCATGGACTTGATCAGTTCGAGAACCGCAATCCCGGCTGCACCGGCCCCGTTCACGACCACCTTAAGATCCTTGATGTCGCGCCCGGAAAGCTCGCAGGCATTGATGATGCCTGCAGCCGTGATAATGGCCGTGCCGTGCTGGTCGTCATGGAAGACGGGAATATCGAGCAGTTCGCGAAGACGCTCCTCGATGATGAAGCAGTCCGGCCCCTTGATGTCCTCCAGATTGATCCCGCCGAACGTGTTGCCGAAGCGGCGCACGCATTCGACAAAGGCATCGGGATCATTTTCCTCCACCTCGATATCGATGGCGTCGATATCGGCAAACCGTTTGAAGAGAACCGCCTTGCCTTCCATCACCGGCTTGGAGGCTGCAGGCCCCAGATCACCCAAGCCCAGAATGGCGGTGCCGTTGGAGATGACGGCGACGAAATTGCCCTTGGAGGTATAGTCGTAGACCGCATCGGGATTGGCGTGGATCGCCTTGACCGGCGCAGCGACACCCGGCGAATAGGCCAGCGAGAGATCGCGCTGTGTCGCCATCGGCTTGGTTGCGCGAAGGGCAATCTTGCCCGCTGGCGCAAGCCGGTGAAAGGCAAGAGCTTCTTCGTCATCCACGCGCGGCTTGCGATCAGTCATGAGAGGTCCATCTGGCAGTTCGGGAATAGGCCTATGCCGTGCAAGCCTAGACGCTCACTGCAGGCCAGCGAAAGCCTCTTTAGCCAGCGCAAGAAAATCACCCTCTGGCCTCGCCCCTTGCGGGCGGCAGGCGGCTGGTTAACTTGCCGCCATGAACGCCGCCTCTCCCACGACACAACAGCTTGCGAGCCGCACCTTTCCGAGCGCGGACGGTGCAACGCCAATGATGGCGCAATTCCTTGCCTTGCGGGCGAGCGTGCCGTCCGAAGCGCTGCTCTTCTACCGCATGGGCGATTTCTACGAGCTCTTCTTTGATGACGCCCTGCAAGCGGCCGCCGCGCTCGACATCACGCTGACCAGGCGCGGCGAACATCAGGGCGAACCGATCGCGATGTGCGGCGTGCCAGTGCACAATGCACAGATCTATCTGTCGCGGCTCATCCGGGCGGGCTTCAAGGTCGCCATTGGCGAGCAGGTCGAGGACCCGGCAGAAGCCAAGAAGCGCGGCGCGAAGTCCGTCGTTGAGCGCGCGATCACGCGCATCGTCACGCCGGGCACGCTGAGCGAAGATGACCTCCTCGATGCGCGCAAGTCGAACCGGCTCGCGGCCCTGGCGCGCGGCGCGGCGGGTGATCTGGCGCTGGCTTTTGCCGATATTTCCGATGGGAGCCTCGCCGTCATCGCGCTCGAAGCCGAAGCGATGGAAGCCGAACTGGCTGCGCTGCAACCAGCTGAATTGCTGGTGCTGGACGACGATGTGCGGCGCGTCGCTGCCTTCCTGTCCGGCACCGCCCTGACGGCGCGGCCAAAGGCAAAGTTTGATCCGGCCTCCGCCGATCGGCGCCTGAAAGCACGCTATGGCACGTTGAGCCTTGACGGGTTTGGTGATTTTTCACGGGTCGAGCTGGGCGCTCTGGGCTGTCTTCTGGACTATCTGGAATTGTCGCAGGCCGGCGGGGCGCCCAAGCTTGCGCCACCAAAGCGGCTGGAGGCAGGCGGGTGGCTCGCCATTGATCCGGCTGCGCGGGCGAGCCTCGAGATCGAGCGGACCTTGCAAGGCCAGCGCAAGGGCTCCCTTCTGGACGCCATTGACTGCACGGTGACGGCGCCGGGCGCGCGCCTCCTTGCCGAACAGCTGTCGCGCCCCTCCGCACGCCTTGAGGAGATTGAGGCCCGCCTCGATGCGGTAGCCTTCCTGCATGAGCAATCAGGTTTGCGCGAGGGCTTGCGCGACAGCCTGAAAAGCGCCGGTGACCCGGCCCGCGCCCTGTCGCGCCTGTGCCTGGAACGCGGCGGTCCGCGTGATCTGGCCGCGCTTGCACGCGCCCTCAAGGAAGGCGAGCGGATCAATGCGGCCTTCGCGAAAGCAGGCAGCGCCAGACCGCCTGAAGCCCTCGACGCGGCGCTGGCCACCCTCTCGCTCAGCACCCGCCCGGAGCTTGCCGCACTGGTGGAGGATATCAGCCGGGCTCTCGTAGAGGAGCCTCCGCTCTTCGTGCGTGATGGCGGGTTTGTCGCGGAAGGCTGGGACGCGGCCCTCGATGAGGTGCGCACGCTCAAGGACCAGTCCCGGCGCGTAGTGGCGGGCCTGCAGAAAACCTATGCCGAGCTGAGCGGCGTCAGCGGGCTGAAGGTCAAGCACAACAATGTGCTGGGCTATTTCATCGAGGTGAGCGCCCGCCACGGCGATGCGATGATGGGGACCGAACCCTTCATTCACCGCCAGACCATGGCCAATGCGGTCCGGTTTTCCACGACCGAGCTGGGCGAGCTGGAATCAAAGATCGCCTCTGCGGCCTCTCGCGCCATTGCGCTGGAGCTGGAGATCTTTGCCGGTCTGCGCGCGCGGGTTGAAGCCCTGGCGGAGACCATCCGCGCCTGCGGTGAGGCTCTGGCGGCCCTTGATGTCTGGGCGAGTGCCGCGCACTGGGCCGTCAGTGCCGGGGCTTGCCGGCCCCGCTTCACCAAGGGTCGCGAGCTGCATATCGAGGGCGGGCGTCACCCGGTTGTGGAACGGGCGCTGGAACAATCGGGCGAGGCGCGCTTCACGCCGAATGACTGCCATCTCGATGGGGATGGCAAGGATGCCCACCGGCTACTTCTGGTAACCGGGCCGAACATGGCCGGTAAGTCCACCTTCCTGCGCCAGACCGCCATCATCGTGATCATGGCGCAAGCAGGCCTCTTCGCTCCCGCACGAACGGTCACACTGGGACTGGTCGACCGGCTGTTTTCACGCGTGGGGGCTGCTGATGATCTGGCACGCGGGCGTTCGACCTTCATGGCGGAGATGATCGAGACGGCGGCCATACTGAACCAGGCAACGCCGCGAAGCCTGGTCATACTGGACGAAATCGGGCGCGGCACCTCGACATGGGACGGGCTGTCGATTGCCTGGGCGACGGTAGAACACCTTCACGCCGTCAATCAGTGCCGGGCGCTCTTCGCCACGCACTACCACGAACTGACCCGGCTGGCCGACGAGCTGGACGGGACGGGCAATGTGTCGCTGAAGGCGCGCGAGTGGAAAGGCGAGCTGGTCTTCCTGCACGAGGTTGGCCAGGGCCCTGCCGACCGTTCGTACGGGGTTGAGGTTGCGCGGCGCGCCGGTCTGCCCGATGCCGCCGTGCGGCGTGCGCAGTCCATTCTGGCCAAACTGGAATCCGATGGCAGCCCGGCAGCGGCGCTGGCTGACCTGCCGCTCTTCTCCGCGCAGCCCGCACCGGCCGCGCCAAAGCCTTCAAAGGCACTGGATCGATTAAAGCAGATTGACCCCGATTCCCTGACACCGCGTGAGGCGCTCGAAGCGCTTTATTCCCTCAAATCGCTTTCGGACGAGAGCTGAACCGGCGCTTCAACCGGGCATAGAAGGAGGCTTTCCATGAGCTGGGCCTTGAGCATTGAAAAGACTGATATCACCGATGCGGCGCTGGTGGAGGAGGCTTCCCGGCCCTTGGAACCGGGAGAAGTGCGCCTTGCCATTCGCCGGTTCGCCCTGACGGCCAACAACATCACCTATGCCGCCTTCGGTCATGCAATGGGCTATTGGCAATTCTTCCCCGGTGCAGACGGGCGCGGGCGCCTGCCGGTCTGGGGGTTTGCCGACATCGTGGAAAGCCGCGCTGAGGGGGTCAGCCCCGGTGAACGTGTCTATGGCTATCTGCCGGCCGCCTCGGAACTGATCGTCACGCCCGGTAAGGTCCGGCCTGACAGCTTTTTTGACGCAGCGGGCCACCGGGCAGACCTTCCGCCTGTCTACAACCGGTATGAACGCTGCGCCTCTGAACCAGCAGCCTCAGCCTCGCAAGAGGCTGTCAGGATGGTCCTGCAGCCGCTTTTCCTCACCTCATTCCTGATCGACGCCCATTTGCGCGATACCGGCTTTGCCGGTGCGCAGCGCATCTTCCTGACCAGCGCGTCCAGCAAGACCGCGCTCGCGCTCGCCTTCCTGCTTCAGCGTGGCAAGGCGCAAGGCGTGCACGTCGAGGCGCTGACCTCGGCGCGCAATGCCGGCTTTGTCTCTGGCACCGGGCTCTATGACGCAGTGACGAATTACGATGACATTGGCAGCCTTGGTCCGGACCGCCCGGCCCTGATCGTCGATTTTGCCGGTTCGGCGGACGTGAACCGCGCGGCGCACACTGCACTGGGCGAAGCGTTGCAGGCCAATATCCGCGTTGGCGGCGCACATTGGGATGACAGCGCCCCGGCCAAGGACCTTGCAGGGCCACGCCCCAGCTTCTTCTTTGCGCCCGATCACGCCCGCACGCGCGTGGCCGAATGGGGGCCGGAAGGGTTTGCAAGCCGGCAGGCAGAAGCCTGGGCTGCCTTCGTCGATACGGCCGGGACGCTGCTGAGCTGGCGCAGCCTAGAAGGCGGGCCGGCGGCACTGGATGCCTACACAGCCCTCACCGCCGGCAATGTGGCTGCCAGCGAAGCGCTGGTCGTGGAGGTGCAGGCGGCGTGACCGGCTTCAGACGAAAAGGTCAGCTGACTAAGCCGGGCCAATAGCCTAAGAGCTAGCCTCATGAGACTTTCTGCCCTTCCTGCATCACTTGACGGACTGCGCCTGCGCGCAGAGCTGGCCGCTGCCACCCGCGAGGGCTGGGAGCAGCCCGCCGCCCGGCAGGCCGGTATCGGGCGATTGAAGAAATTCCTCGAGGCAGGGCGTCTGCACGCCGCCAGCAAGCTCTCTGGCAATGCGGGGGGTCTTGAGGCTGCGCGCGCGCTGTCAGGCGTGATGAATGCCGCCATCCGCGCGCTTTTCGATTCGGTGGCCACCGATTTTGACGATGATGGCGCGACCGCGCCCGGCCTCGCGGTGTGCGCGCTTGGCGGATGGGGCGCTGGCGAGCTCGCCCCGCAATCGGATATCGATCTTCTCTTCCTGACCGGCACCCCGGCCCGCCAAGGCGCCGAGGCCATTGTTGAGCGCATGCTCTACGTCCTGTGGGATTGCGGGCTGAACATTGGCGGCGGTGCCATCCGGACCGTGGACGAAGCCTTGAGCCTTGCCGCAGAGGATGTGTCGGAGCGAACCGCCCTCCTCGATCTGCGCTGGGTATCGGGCGATGAACGCCTCGTCAGCACGCTGCGCCTGAAATTCGACCGCGCGCACCGGACGCGCGAGGCCATCGCCAGCTTCGTCACCGCAAAACTTACCGAACGCGATACCCGCGTCGACCGCCAGGGCGACAGCCGGTATGCGGTGGAGCCGAACATCAAGGACGGCAAGGGCGCCTTGCGCGACCTGCAAACCCTGCGCTGGCTGGCCCAGGTGCTATACGGCAATGACGCCATGGAGCGCTGGGTCGCGAGCGGGCTGCTGACGGTTCAGGACGTGGAACGCTATCTGCGCGCGGAAGACTTCTACTGGACCACCCGCTTTCACCTGCACCGGCTGAACGGGCGCAAGGATGACCGCCTGACCTTCGACACGCAGCCGGAAATCTCCGCGCTCATGGGCTATGCCGACAGCGAGGATACGCTGGGTGTCGAAGACTTCATGCGCGATTATTTCCGCCGCGCGATCGATGTCGGGGCGCTGACACGGCTTGTCTGTGCCAAGCTGGAAGCCGACGAGCTGAAAGACCCTCCCTCCGGCATTGGCCGCTTCCTGCCTGCTGATGGGGTGCAGAAAGGCGACGAAGCGCTGGAAGCAGCCGGTTTCGTGGTGCGCTCGGGCCGCCTCGCCTTTGCCGACCCGGCCCGGGTTGAAGAAGACCCGGTTCTCATGCTGACCCTGTTCGAGCTGGCTGCAGCGCGCCATCTCGATTTGCACCCCGATGCCGTAGCACTGGTTTCACGCTCCTTGCGCCTTGTGGACGAAGGCTTCCGGCGGGACCCGCGAGCGGCGCGCAGCTTCTTTGCGACCCTGCTGGAGTCCGATGACCCACGCATCACCTTGCGGGCGATGACCGAAGCCGGCCTTCTGGGCGCCTATATCCCCGAGTTCGGCGACATCGTCGCGCGCACGCAGTTCAACATGTATCACCGCTTTACGGTGGACGAGCACACGCTGAACGCGCTGGGACTCTTGCGCGAGATCGAACAGGGCAAGCTTGCCGCAGACCATCCGCTGGCCACGCGCATTTTCCCCGAAATTGCCCATCGGCGCGCCCTGCATCTGGCCGTGCTTTTGCACGATACCGGCAAGGGCAATGGAGACCAGTGCATAGAGGGCGCGCAGCGTGCCCGTATCGCCTGTGAGCGCCTCGGCATCGAAGAGGCTGAAGCCGAGCTTGTCGCCTGGCTGATCGCCAACCATCTCGAGCTCAGCGATGCCGCCCAGCGCCGTGATCTGTCCGATCCGCGCACCGTGCTCGATTTCGCCGGACGCGTCGCCAACATGGAGCGGTTGCGCCTTCTGACCGTGCTGACCGTTGTCGACATCCGGGCTGTCGGGCCGGGCGTGTGGAATGGCTGGAAGGCACAACTCATCCGCGATCTCTACGAGGCGACCGCTGCCGTGCTGGCCGGCGGTGAAAAAGCCGGTGAGGAGGAGGCGCGTGCGCGCCTCCATGCCCGCGCCGACCGTGCACGCACGCTCTTCCGCAAGGAAATGGAGCGCATCGACCCCGACTTCGCCCAGCGCTGGATCGCGAGCCTTGATGACAGCTACTGGCTGTCCTTTGCCGAAAGCGACCGCCTGCGCCACGCTGCCTTTGTCCGCGCAGCCGAGGCGCGCGGCCGGGACGTAGCCTGCGGTGTTCGTGTTGACCGCCGCCGCTCGGCAGCAGAGGTTCTGATCCTGTCGCCTGACCGCGACGGTCTCTTTGCCGATATCGCCGGCGCACTGGCCCTTGCAGGCGCCAATGTGGTCGGCGCACAGGTCGCCACGACCACGGGCGGAACAGCCTTCGACGTCTTCTACGTGCAGGAACAGGGCGGAAAGCCCTATGGCTGGTCGGACCTGACGGCGCTCGACCGCCTTCGCGCCCGCGTGGAGGCAGCGGCACGCTCCGGGCTTGGCGGAGAGGCAGTGATCCCGCCGCGCCGGGTGGCCCGCCGCGAAGCCGCCTTCACGGTCAGCCCCTATGTCACCATGGAAGGACAGGCAGCGGACGGCGCGCTGGTCATCGAGGCGTCGGGGCGCGACCGGCCCGGCCTCCTGCACGACCTTGCCCGCGCCATTACCGATCTGGGGTTTTCCATTCAGGCGGCCCGGATCGACGGCTATGGCGAACGCGCCGTCGACGTGTTCTACGTGACCGAGCAGGGCCGCAAGATTTCCGATCCGGCCAAGGAGAAGACCATCGCCGCCGCCCTGATGCGCGAACTTGGGCCGGGCGAAGCCGGTATATCCGGCGCACCGGAGCGCCAGAGCGCCGAAGCGAGCATCGGGCGATAATCGATGCGGCTCCTGCGCAATCTCGGCGTCATCAGCATTCTGACCCTGCTCAGCCGTATTGCCGGACTGGTGCGCGAGATCCTGACGGCTGCGCGGCTCGGGGCCGGACCCATCGCCGACACCTTCTTTCAGGCCATGACCATTCCCAACACTTTCCGTCGGGTGCTGGCCGAAGGTGCATTCAACTCCGCTTTCGTGCCGCTCTATGCGCGCGAACTGGAGGAAAAGGACCGGGCTGAAGCCGATCGTTTTGCCTCCGAGGCCCTGTCGTTCATGGCGAGCTTCACCGCGCTCCTGGTAATTGCCTTTCAGGTCTTTGCGCCCTGGCTGGTCTATGTGTTCTTTCCGGGCCGGATTGGCGATCCCGACGGGCTGATGCTCGCCGCCCTGCTCTTGCAGATCATGATGCCCTACCTGCTCGCCATGGTGGTGACGGCGCTGATCTCCGGCGGGCTTAACAGCAATGGACGGTTTGCGGTCGCGGCCGGGGCGCCGGTACTCCTGAACATTGCCCTGATCACGATCCTGCTTTTTGAGTGGGAAAGCCGCGAGACGCTTGTGATCTGGCTGGCCGGTTCGGTGACGGTGTCCGGATTTGCGCAAGTGGCGATGCTCTGGGCTGCTGCGGCCCGCGCCAAATTGCGCCTGCGCCTCCTGCCGCCGCGCCTGACACCCAGGGTCAAACGCCTCTTGAAGCTGGGTATTCCCGGCGCGCTGGCGGCCAGCGCCATGCAGGTGAACGTGGTTGTCACCTCGTCCATAGCGACCCTGGAAGAGGGCGCGCGCTCCTGGCTGAACTATGCCGAGCGCCTTTACCAGTTGCCGCTGGGCATGATCGGCATTGCCATGGGCATTGCGCTGTTGCCCAACCTCACGCGGCGGGTCCGTCAGGGCGATGAGGCGGGCGGCCAGTTTGCCATGAACCGGGCGGTGGAAATCTCGCTCGCTCTCACCTTGCCGGCTTCGCTCGCCTTTCTGGTCATCCCTGAGCTCATTGCCTCCGGCGTCTATCAGCGCGGGCAGTTCACCGGCATTGATGCCAGCAATACCGGCATCGCGCTTGCCATTGCCGGCCTCGGCCTTCCGGCCTTCGTGCTGGTGAAGGTACTGGCGCCCGGCTTTTTCGCGCGCGAGGACACGAAAACCCCGATGCGCTTTGCCCTCATTGCGGTGGCGGTCAATTTCGTCTTCGCGCTGACGCTCTTCTTTGGCGGGCTGGGCTTTGTCGGGCTGGCGATCGCCTCC
>NZ_JBQLZR010000330.1:0-4718 GCF_052168375.1 Glycocaulis sp. | reverse complement strand
GTCGCGAGGCGATAACGGCTCCAGCGCCCGCAACACGGCTTCGAGCCGTGCCACGCGCTCCGGGTGGCCGTCTGGGGTCAAGTGATCAAGACCGGTGGCGGACGTAATGGCTATCGTGCGCATGGCACGTGTCTGCCATCACCGCCCGCCCCGGACAAGCCTTCTGCAATCAGGCCGTTATGTGTGCGCCGCTTCCGTTCGCCATCACCCCATGATGGGCCGCATGGGCCGAGACCATGGAGGGAAGCATGTAGAAGTCCGGCTCGAACTCCGAATAATTGCAGGTAATCTCCTCGCCAGCCGCAATGTCGCGGATGGCATAGCCGAAGACCGAGTCGCGAAAATCGGTATTGGGCTCGAGCGAGTGGTTCATGTGCCGGCCATTATCGGCGTCCAGAACCAGCATCCCGGCCTCTTTCGGATGGGGATAGGTATAGCGCTCGACAAAGCGGCGAATGCTTTCAGGCAGGGTGGGAAGTTCTGCCTCGCCAATCAGCCGGTCAAACCCCGGCTCGAAGCGATAGATGAGTTGTCCCTTGCGGATCGGTTCAGCCGCAAAAACCCCAACGCCTTCAATGGCGCTGGGACCGACAAACGTGTCGATGAGTAACATGGTGCAAGAACGCCAGAACGCGCCCGTGCGTCGACGCGGGCGGGTAAAGGGGCAAGGGTGATTCTAGCCTCCCCTGCAGAGTGCGACGCTCCAGCGCCTATGATGCGCGAACTGTAAAAAATGCAAGCGGCATTTTGGTGGCAGATTGCCCTAGAGCGCCGCCCGGATCTTCACCGCCAGCGCTTCCAGATCGGCCGTGTCAGCCATCTTGGCATTGCCATGACCGGCAATCGCCTCGCCGTCGCGGCGCGGAATGATGTGAAAATGGATGTGGAAGACCGTCTGCCCCGCAGGCGCGCCATTGAACTGAGCGACAAACACTCCGTCCGGATCGAGGGCCCGCCGCACGCCAGCGGCCACGGCCTTTACCGCCAGAATGGTCTTTTCGGCGGCTTCCTCGGAGAGCTCAAACAGGTTACGCGCCGGTTCCTTCGGGATCACCAGAACATGTCCGGGCGCCTGCGGGAACACATCCATTATTGCCAGCGTGTGCTCATCCTCGTGCACCTTTACCGCCGGTGCCTCACCGCGCAGGATTTTCGCAAAGATGTTCTGGTCGTCATAACGGCCATCAAGGCTCATGGCAGGTCTCCGGGTGGCTCAATGCGGCAGAGCCTTTCCTAGCAAGCCGGCGACCGCCCGGCCAGCCTCAGCCGTCTTTGCGGAATGGGCTGTCGGCATCCAGCGCACCGATCTCGGCCGTGACCGCATGGCGTTCACGCTGGAGAAAGCGCCCCACGGCAGCGGCTAGGCCTTCGTGGGTCAGGAAATGCGACGAGCCCACAGCCCTCGGCCGGTAGCCGCGCGCCAGCTTGTGATGGCCCTGCGCGCCCGCCTCCACGCGGCTAAGGCCGTGCGCAATCGCGTAGTCGACGGCCTGATGATAGCAGAGCTCGAAATGCAGGCTGTCATGACCTTCCAGACAGCCCCAGTAGCGCCCGTAAAGCGCATCGCCGCCAATGAAGTTGAGCGCAGAGGCAATCCATTGCCCGTCCCGCCGTGCCATCACCATCAGTACCCGGTCTGCCAGACGCTCATGGATGAGCTGGAAGAACTCGCGGTTCAGATAGGGCGTGCCCCATTTGCGCGCTCCGGTGTCCTGATAGCAGGCAAAGAAAACGTCCCAGTGCTCTTCACTCAGAGCGCTGCCCGTCAGCTGGACGATCTCAAGCCCGTCCTGCGCAGTCTGGCGCTCCTTGCGCAGGCCCTTGCGTTTGCGTGACGCCAGATCGCCCAGGAAATCGTCATACGAGCCATAGCCGCGATTTTCCCAGACGAACTGGATATCCAGCCGCTCGGTCACAGAGTTTTGCGCCAGCTCGACCCGTTCGGCTTCATTGGCAAAGAGCACGTTCCAGCCCGACACGCCCCATTGTCCGGCAACGGATTTGGCCGCCGCGATGAGCGCCCGGCGTATCGCCGGATCGCCAGCCAGTATGCGCCTGCCCGTCACCGGAGTGAACGGCACGGCGGTCAGGAGTTTTGGATAGTACTCGCCGCCTGCCCTGTGCAGGGCATCGGCAAACGCGTGGTCAAAGACATATTCACCGTAGGAGTGGGACTTCACATAGAGCGGCAGCACGCCGACCAGCTTGCCGTGTGAATCCTCCGCCAGCAGATGGCGCGGTCCCCAGCCTGTCTCCTCGCTGGCACAACCTGATTGCTCAAGCGCCTGAAGGAAATTCCAGCTCAGGAACGGGTCAAAGGGCGCGCCTTCAGGATTGGCCACGCTGTCCCATTGCTCCGGCGCGATCTCCGCCAGCGCCTCGATCATCCGCACGCTGATTTCAGTCATCCATGCGTCTCGGCGCTTGCAGGAAGGGAACGAACGGGCTTGTCTCTCGCGATCATATAGAGCGGCAACGCAGCAAGTTGGAGGAGGCACCTGCCATGGGTAACAGGCTTTCGGGGAAAGTGGCATTCGTAACGGGCGGCTCGCGCGGTATCGGCGCGGCGATATGCACGGCGTTCGCCGATGAGGGCGCAACCGTCGTCCTCACCTATGGCGGCTCGAAGGACAAGGCCGAAGCCGTCGCTGCTGCCATCAACGCCAAGGGTGGCAAGGCCGAAGCGGTATCGTGCGATGCGCGCAAGGCCGGCGAGACCACGCGGGTCATGCAGGACGCTGCAACGCGCCATGGCCGCATCGACATCCTCGTCAACAATGCCGGCATCGCGCGCGAAGTGACGCTGCGCAAGATGAGCGATGAGGACTGGAACGATGTGATGGCCGTCAATGTCACTGCGCCTTTCGAGGCTATCCGCCTGGCCGCAAACATCATGGAGCCGGGCGGCTCCATCATCTCGGTCGGCTCGATCCTCGGTGATCGCGCGCCTTCGCCGGGCCTTGGCTCCTATTGCGCCTCCAAGGCCGCCGTGCAGATGCTAACCAAGGCCGCCGCGCGCGAGCTTGGCCGCAAGGGCCTGCGCGCCAATGTCATCCAGCCTGGCCCCATCGACACCGACATGAACCCGGCAGACGGCGAGACGGCCGATCTGCAGCGCCTGATGGTGCCGCTCGGCCGTTATGGTACGGCGGACGAGATCGCCAGCGTTGCGGTGTTTCTGGCCAGCGACGAATCGAGCTTCGTCACCGGCACCACTATCGACGTGGCAGGCGGCCTGACCGCCTGACCGTGTCTGAAAGCGATTGCGCGCCATGATCTTCCTGCATCCGGCACTCCTGCCACTAGGACCGCTCATGGCGCTTGATCCCGGCACGCGCACAATCGGCGTGGCGGCCTGCAATTCGGACCGCACGCTCGTCAGTCCGATAGAAACCATCGAGCGCACGAAATTCTCCGAGGACGCCGCGCGCATCTTTGCGCTCTACGATGCGCGGGCCTGCAAGGGCCTGATAATCGGCCTGCCCCTGCACATGGATGGCGGGGACGGACGGCGCGCGCAGTCGGCCCGTTCGCTTGCGACCAACATCCTGCGCCTGCGTGACATGCCTATCGCCTATCAGGATGAGCGCCTGTCCACCTTCGAGGCGGGCGAAACCCTGCTGGAGGCTGGGATTCCGATCCATCGCCACAAGACGATGATCGATGCCGAAGCCGCCGCCGTCATTCTGGAAGATGCGCTTTTGCGCATCGCCGAAGGTGTGCCGGAGACATGAACCCGGTCGTCATCGCCCTGTTTCCGGTTTTCGGCGTGATTGCGCTCGGCTGGCTGCTTCGGCGGTCCGGCCTCGTTGCTGCGCCGCTCTGGGCCGGAATTAACCGGCTTTCCTACCAGGCATTGATGCCGGCCTTCCTTTTCGTGACGATCAGCCGCGCGGACTATGATGCCGTACCGGCAGGCAGCTTCATGCTGGCCGCTGCGGGCGGGTTCATCGTCATGGGCGCGCTGATGCTCGCCTTGCGCATCCTGCCCATGCCGGGCCCGGTCTATACCAGCCTCTTCCAGGGCGGGGTGCGCTGGAACGGCTTCGTCCTTCTTGCCCTTGCGCCCGCCGCTTTCGGTGAGGAAGGGGCGGCTCTGGCCGCCCTGGCCTTCGCGCCGACCGTGCCGCTCGTGAATGTCATGTGCGTCGCCGTAATGACCATCTGGGGCGCCAGCGATCATCAGCCAAATCTCACACGCGTCGGTATCCGCCTTGTGACCAACCCGATCATTCTGGGGTGTCTAGCCGGCCTTGCCGCCAATCTCGCCGGCGTATTCCAGTCCGGACCGGTGGCAGAAGCGCTCGATCTGGCGGGCCGCGCCTCCCTGCCCCTGATCCTCCTGACCATCGGTGCCGGCCTCAACTTCACCGCGCTGCGGGCCCGGCCGGGGATCATCTCGTTATCCGTCACGGCGAAACTGATCGTCGCCCCGGCGATCTTCCTTGCACTGGGCCTCCTCTTTGGCGTTGAAGGCGTGGCGCTTGCCGTTCTGGTCGGCATCGGCGCGACTCCCGGCGCAGCCGCCGCTTATGTGCTGGCCAGGGAAATGGGCGGCGACGCGGAAATGATGGCAGGCCATGTCACGGCCACGACACTTCTGGCTGCCATCACCATGCCGATCTGGATAGCGATAGCCGCCTCATGACCTTGCAAATTCTGATCGTCTTCTTTCCCGCCTTCGTGCTGGTCGCGCTGGGCTATGCCTTGCGGCGGTG
>NZ_JBQLZR010000329.1:0-3901 GCF_052168375.1 Glycocaulis sp. | reverse complement strand
TGATACACCATTGTTGAGCGGGCAGGGCCTTTCCCGGCGCTATCGTGCCAGTGATGGAGAGGTGGTGGCGCTGGGCGGCGTCGATATCGAGGTCAATACTGGCGAGGTGCTGGTGCTGATGGGGCATTCAGGGTCCGGAAAGACCACGCTCCTGTCGATCATCGGCCTGCTGGACAGGCCCGATTCAGGCCGGCTTCACCTGTTCGGCGAAGA
This sequence comes from Glycocaulis sp., assembly GCF_052168375.1. Classification (NCBI taxonomy): domain Bacteria; kingdom Pseudomonadati; phylum Pseudomonadota; class Alphaproteobacteria; order Maricaulales; family Maricaulaceae; genus Glycocaulis; species Glycocaulis sp. Next base: position 3,688 of record NZ_JBQLZR010000329.1, on the reverse strand, counting down.
TGTCTCGCGCCGGGGCTGGGGGCGTCTGGCGAAGCTGCGCCGGGGCCGGATCGGCTTCCTGTTCCAGGATGCCGGGCTGATCGAGCGCATGCCGGTGATCGAGAACGTCATCCTGCCCATGCGCTATGCAGGTGTCCGGAGCGCGCGCCGCACCAGCCTCGCCCGCGAGGCGCTGGACCGGGTGGGCCTCGGCGACAAGGCGCGCCGGCTGGTCGGCACCCTGTCGGGCGGGGAACGCCAGCGCGTGGGTCTTGCCCGCACGCTGGCCATGCAGCCGCGCCTTCTTGTCTGTGACGAGCCGAGCGCCTCTCTGGACAAGGGCACGACCGGGCTTGTCGCGGAACTGATCCGCGAGCGGGCCGATGCGGGCGCGGCCGTCGTGCTGGCGACCCATGATCCGCTACTTCTGCCGATTGCAGACCGTGTGCTGCACATGGAGCGTGGCCGCTTTGTCGCGCGTGGGGTGTAAGGCAATGCTGGCGAACCTTGTCTCCCTGGCGCTTCTTGCCCTGCGCGCGAGGCCCTTGCGCGCCCTTCTGATGGCCTTGACGCTGGGGGCGGGCACGGCAGCGGTCTCGCTCGCGGCGGCGGTGCTGACCGGCTATTCCGAACAGATTGAACGTCTGGCCTTCGGGGCGTATGCCCGCTCGCTTGTGGTGACGGAGAACTGGGCCTCGCCGCAACGGTCCGGTCCGCCGACGACGGCTGATATCACGCGCATCCGCGAGACGCTGGGTGCGCGCATCGAGGGCGTGGCCGCCTGGCGGATGACAATGAGCGATGTGCGCTACGGCGCCGAGGCGCGCGAGATGTTCCTGTATGGTGTGTCAGGCGATTACCGCTTTGAACTGGATACACCGATGGCTGAAGGCAGGCTGTTCACGGCGGAAGAACTGGAAGGCGCAAGCCGGGTCTGTCTTCTCGGGGCTGCGGCAGCGCGCGATCTCTATCGTGCCGAGCGCACGCGCATTGGCCGTCAGGTGCGCGTCAACGGCATTGGCTGCGAGGTCATCGGCATATTCGAAACGCCGCAGGTGCGCACCGCCGACCGCTATGACGAGGCGGTGATCGTGCCCTTCCTCGCCTCCATGCGCTATTACGAGGCCGGGGCCACCAGGCTTGCGCCCAATGAAGCCGATCAGGTGACGGTGGTCCTGCGCGACCGGCGCATGCTGCGGCCCTCTGTCAGTGACGCTGATCGGGTGCTGCGCCGCGCGCGGGGCAGCCCTATATCGCAACCGCCGCCGTTTCGCTTTTCCGACGCGTCCGCACCAGCGCAGGCGGTGCAACGCCAGCGTGCCAGCGCCGGGGCCTTGCTGGTCGTGGTGGCGGTGATCTCGCTCCTTGCTGCGCTCATCGGCTATGCGTCCTCCACCTTGAGTAATGTGGAAATGCGCCGGCGGGACATTGCGCTGCAAATGTCGTCCGGCGCAGGCGGGCTGGACATTCTCGCCCAGATCATTCTGGAGAGCCTGATACTGGGCCTTGCTGGCGCCGCTTTCGGCGCAGCTGTCTCCTTCGGCGCGGGACAGATTCTGGAACACGGGTTTGGCATTCCCGTCATTCATGACACGCGCGTGGTGGTATTGACGGGCATCGTAGGCATAGCCGCAGGCCTGGTTGCCGGTGCGCTTCCGGCATGGAAGGCCTCGCGCTTGCCACCGGCGCTTGCTGTACGGCAATAGACCCGCGCTCGCCGCTTGCGGCGTCTGGCGAGCATGCCTAACTTGGCACTCCAGCGATGACGCACTTTGCGATACAGGACACTTCCCATGATGGCTGACGGCTTTCGCGCCTTTCCGCACCGCAATGATGATGACGAGGATGACGCCCCGGAAAAGGGCGCCGCTCAGGCCGGTGAGGACTTTGTCGGCAAGGCCTTGTTTGAAAGCCGCACCATCCTCATCACCGGCGGCATCAATGACAAGGTGGCCCGTTCGGTCTGTGCCCAGCTTTTTGCGCTGGCAGCAAAAAGCGATGATCCGATCCTGATGGTAGTGTCCTCGCCGGGCGGCCATGTCGAATCCGGCGACATGATTCACGACACGATGAAGTTCATCAAACCGCGCGTGATCGCGCTGGGGTCGGGCTGGGTGGCGTCAGCCGGTGCGCTGATCTTTGTCGGCGCCGAGAAGGAAGACCGCTACTGCCTGCCCAATACGCGCTTCCTCATTCACCAGCCTTCGGGCGGAGCGGGCGGCGCGGCCAGCGATATCGAGATCCAGGTGCGCGAAATGCGCATGATGCGCGACCGGCTGAACCGCATCTTTGCGGAAGCTACCGGCCAGACGCTGGAGCGGATCGAGAAGGACACCGATCGCGATTTCTGGCTGACCGCCAAGGACGCGATCGAGTACGGGCTGTGCCACAAAATCGTGACGCGTCAGGATGAGATAAAGCGTTAGAGCGCAAGGCTTTATGCCTTTGCGGGCGTGGCGGAACTGGTAGACGCACCGGACTTAAAATCCGTTGGAGGGCAACCTCCGTGCCGGTTCGATTCCGGCCGCCCGCACCATTTTTTCAATTTGGCCCAATTTCGGGTTCATACTTTCTCCTAATTGATTGAACGGTAACGATAATTCAGCCATTCTATAGCCGCCATTGCGGCACCATTTCAGGCGTTCGCCGAAAGTGAACTTTATGGCCGCGCGCTGACATTCGATCCGTCCGGAACGCCATAATTCATGCGGCTTCCCGAGGAATTCGAGGGCCGTTCTATAAGTTTTCTCAAAATCTCCGGGGTGCCTCCCTTTTTGAGATGAGAAGGCAGCCAGCCGCTCGGAAGCGACAACCCGGTCCCGCTCCAAACCTTCGATCTTTTTCTCATACGCGGAAATCACTGCGGGGTTAGTCGTTTCGATAATGCGGGTAAGAAACCCGTCGATCTGGTTCTGCGTCTCTCTCAGAGATCGTTCCAGACTGCGCTCGCGAGCTGCGATGCTCGCAGCGTTCATATCCCACGCCCTGCGGACCATCATTTCGACCACGCGGACGACCTCGGGCCGAATACGTACATTTGAGATGAGCGCGTCGAACGCGTCTTCGATCTTAGCTTTGGGTGTCGACTTACCGTAGGAGGCGCATCCCTTGGTCTGGCAGACATAGTAGGCATGTCTTCTGACCGCTCCGCTGGACCACGACGCTCGGAGCGGTACGCCGCAGTCCGCGCAATCGACACATCCCCTCAGAGGAAAGTCCTCGTTGATTGTCTTGCGAACCGGGAATTTCGGTTTGCCGTTGAGACGTTCCTGAATCCTCAGATGGGTCTCGTAGGAAATCAGCGCTTCGTGATGGCCCTTGGTGAGAGGAACGCCCCAAGGCTCGTATTCAACATGGCCCGTGTAGAGGATGTTGGTGAGGAGCTTGCGGATATTCTGCTTGGGAATCTCGCCGCGCTTGCCCTTGGGATAGTCCGGGTGCGTGTCCAGAAATCGCTTCACTTCCATCTGGCTTTCAAATCGGCCTGAGGCAAAGCCGTTCAGGGCTTCCGCCAATACCGAGGCTTCCGGCTCCTTGCGGACAAGAACCTTGCCGCCCTGCGACTTGTCTTCCACGAACGTGTAGGCGGGTCCGGGATAGAAGGTCCAATATCCGTTGAGCGTGCGCGCCTTTTGACGTGAGGCAGAGCGCCGCGCATTACTGATACGGTCGTGTTCGACGATTACCGCTTGAAGCTTCTCGGGAAGCT
>NZ_JBQLZR010000328.1:0-2640 GCF_052168375.1 Glycocaulis sp. | reverse complement strand
GGTTCGGCTTCGCGGTTCAGTGCTATGCGCAAGGCCCGCCCGTCGGGATCGAGGCGCGCCATGGCGGCCAGGCCGCCCGTTTGCGAAGCGATGGACGCGGCGTCGAAATACACCGGCTCGGACAGGCGCGCGACGAGAACCGCGCCAGCGGCAATTTCCGCTTCTGCCGACAGGTCCCCGCCAAGGGCTTCAGGATAGGTGATGAGGAGCCGCGTCGTAGCGCCAGAGCGTTCAACCGCCACCGAACCCGTCACCTGCGCGAAGGCGCACGGACTCAGCCCCGTCAGGAGCGCAAGGGCCAGAAAGGCGGCGCGGCTAGCTGTCCCGGCCAGCAAGGCGGGCCTCCACCTCGGCCTGGGTTTCGGGCGGATTGGCCCGCGAACGCAGACGCAGCGTCAAACCGGCGGCGAAACCGGGTTCCATCTCGGCAAGGATGGCCGCATAGCGGCGCGCCTGTTCGCGCTGCAATGCCTCGGCCAGGAGGACAAGCGTATCCTCGTCCATCTGGGACATGATCGCCGCGGCGTTTTCCGGTTCCAGCTGGGCATAGACGGCGACAATCTCACCCACGCGACGCTCCCGCTCGGTTTCGAGTGTTCCCAGAAGCGATTCCAGGCTGGTTTCCAGTTCTTCCATCCGGGCGACACGCTCGGCAATGCGCTGCTCGGTCACCTGCAAAAGCGCCTCGCGCGTATCGAGCTCCTCCTCGCGCAGGTCCAGCTCGACGCGCCGGTTCTCCACCAGCTCGCAGAGCTGGAACTGGGACCGGGTGACGTTGAACTCGTCCTCTTCCGGCTCGAAGACCGGAGCGGGCTCGATTGCGGGTGCATCCTCTACCGGTTCGACAGGCACGGCTTCGGCCTCCTGCGCCGCTGGCACCTCGTCTGCTGCTGTCTCCAGAAGGGAAACCGCGCTATCGGCCAGAGAGACCGATTTCAGCGCGAAGAGACCTGCAAGCAGGACGGCAATCAGGGCCAGGGGACGCAAGCGGGACATGGGCTTTGGCCTTCTCTAACGCAGCGCCTTGAGGGGATCGCGGACACGCGGCGCGCCATCATCGGCACGCTCGCGCGGAAGTTCGCTCGCCGCTTGCGGACGGCGCGGACGCTCGAACCGGTCGAGACGGGTCTCGCCAGAACTCGTGAGCAGGCGCAATTCATCGGCCAGCGCGCGCGCTTCACGGGTGCGCTGTTCAAGAACATCGCCTGACTCGCGAGAGGCACGATCCAGCGCGGCAAGACCTGCCCGCGCGCGGTCCACGGCGTCATTGAGCGCGCCAATGGTTTCCTTCAGCCCGTCCTGGCCATCACGCAGCGCTTTCAGGCGCCGGTCGACGCGCCAGCACATCACAGCGGCACCGACCAGCAACACGCCGATCAGGGCTTCGAACAGGAAAGCGGCCATGCTCATGTGAACCTCGTCAGAGTGCGGCGCGCTGCCGGCGTCAGGGGGGCATCAAGGCGCACAGCCACGTTGTGACCGAGCCGGCCCATCCGGCCGCGCGTCAGGGGGATGGTGCCGCAGCGCAATTCCACCGGGCTGTCCGGCCCGGCTTCCAGCATGATCGTGTCACCCAGTTTCAGCTTCATGATCTCGCCCAGGGGCCGCTGCAGCTCGTCAACGACGGCATTGACCTCCATCTGCGTGGACCAGAGCTCTGTGGCGAGGTGGCTTTCCCAGATATTGTCCCGACCGAACTTCTCACCCATGAATTGCTGGAGGAGCATTTTGCGGATCGGCTCAAGCGTCGCATAGGGAAGAAGAAGCTCGATTCGCCCGCCCCGGTCCTCCATGTCGATGCGCAGCTTGACCAGGATCGCAGCGTTCGCCGGGCGGGCAATCGCGGCAAAACGCGGATTGGTTTCCACCCGGTCGAGCGTGAAGTCGACTTCGGTCAGCGGCGCAAAGGCCTGCTTGGCGTCGGCGAGCACCACCTCGATCATACGCTGGACCAGCGTGCGCTCGATCGTGGTGTAGGGCCGCCCCTCAATGCGCATGGCGCTGGTGCCACGCCGCCCGCCGAGCAGCACGTCCACGACCGAATAGATCAGGTTGGAATCGACCGTCAGCAGGCCGTAATTGTCCAGTTGCTGCGCACGAAAGACCGACAGGATCGCCGGGAGCGGGATCGAGTTGAGGTAATCGCCGAACCGGATCGAGGAGATATTGTCGAGGCTCACCTCGACGTTGTCGGAGGTGAAATTGCGCAAGGAAGTCGTCATCAGCCGGACCAGCCGGTCGAAGACAATTTCCAGCATGGGCAGGCGCTCGTAGGAAACGAGTGCGGAATTGATGATGGCGCGGATGCCGGAGCGTTCAGCGCCGTCCTCATCGGACACCGAGAAGCCGAGAAGGCTGTCGATCTCGTCCTGGTTGAGGATGCGTTCCGGGCCTTGCGCGCCCTGTTGGGGCAGGAAGGTCTCGCCATCGGCGCCGACCATGGCCTCCCATTCTGATGCCAGCGCATCAGAATTTGCCCCGTCAAAGTCGGGCTGCTCCGCGCTCGCGGCCGCTTCCCATTCTGCGGCAAGGGCTTCCTGTTCTACATCACTCATGGGGCAATCCGGTCTTCAAGCAGGGGTCAGGTTCAGGTCTGGGTGATCAGAATTTCGGTCAGCAGAACGCGGTCGATCTGGGCCG
>NZ_JBQLZR010000327.1:0-9820 GCF_052168375.1 Glycocaulis sp. | reverse complement strand
GGAGCCAGGCTGCCCGCCCAGAAGCCGAGTGCGCCGCTGCCCACGAAATCGCCGCGGAAGAGGCCGCCCGCAAATACGGCGCCAATGGCCAGCAGGAGAAGCGGCACGATCATGATCCACGGGCTTTCGTGCGCGTGATCAAGCGTATGCTTGTCGCCGCGATACTTGCCATGGAACGTCATGAAGATGAGGCGCCAGGAGTAGAACGATGTCAGGCCTGCCGCGATGATGGCGATGACGAAGGCGAAATAGCCGAATGTCACGCCGTCCGCGCCCGCCATGAAGGCTTCCTCGATGATCATGTCCTTCGAGAAGAAGCCCGCAAAACCGAACTGCACGAGCGGAATGCCCACTCCGGTAAGGGCCAGCGTGCCGACCAGCATCATGATCCACGTAACAGGCAGCAGCTTGTAGATACCGCCCATATTGCGCATGTCCTGCTCATGATGGAGGCCGTGAATGACGGACCCTGCACCGAGGAAGAGCAGCGCCTTGAAGAAGGCGTGCGTGAACAGGTGGAACATGGAGGCGGAGTAGAGGCCGAGGCCCGCCGCAAAGAACATGTAGCCCAGCTGCGAGCATGTCGAATACGCGATCACGCGCTTGATATCGTTCTGGGCAAGGCCAACGGTCGCGGCAAAGAGCGCCGTCGTCGCACCGATGAAGGTGATGATGGCCGAGGTGTTCGGCGCCAGCTCGTAGATCGGGTAGCACCGGCAGACCAGGAAGACGCCCGCCGTCACCATGGTCGCTGCGTGGATAAGCGCGGAAACCGGCGTCGGACCCTCCATGGCGTCGGGCAGCCAGACATGCAGGAAGAATTGCGCCGACTTGCCCATCGCGCCGATGAACAGAAGGAAAGCGATCAGCTCGAGCGCCATGAACTCCATGCCGAAGAGGGTCAGGGTCTGGACAGTGCCGTCCTGAACCTGTGCGAACACTTCATCGAAGGAGAGCGTGCCGAATACGGCGAAGACAGCCATGACACCGAGTGCGAGACCGAAATCGCCAACACGGTTGGTCACGAACGCCTTTATGGCCGCGTCATTGGCCGACTTCTTCTTGTACCAGAAACCGATCAACAGATAAGAGGCGAGACCGACGCCTTCCCAGCCGAAGAACATCTGCAGGAAATTGTCCGCCGTCACCAGAGACAGCATGGCAAAGGTGAACAGCGACAGATAGGCGAAGAAGCGCGAGCGGTGCGGGTCTTCAGCCATATAGCCCCAGGAATAGACGTGAACGAGCGCCGAAACGCTGGTCACGACGACCAGCATCACCGCCGACAGGGTGTCGAGGCGGATGTTCCAGCTGATGTCGAAATTGCCGACGGCCATCCACTGGGCCAGCTCGTAGGTGCGCGCATTGCCAAGCATGGCGACATCCACGAACAGCCAGGCCGACGCCAGCGCCGCCGCAATGGTGGCGCCTGTCGTGATGAGCTGGCTCGCCCGCGTGCCGATCTGCTTGTGGAACAGGCCGGCAATGATGGAAGCCAGAAGGGGTCCGAAAACGACGATAAATGCCATGATAGCCGCTCTAGCCCTTCATCAGATTGACGCCCTCAACCGCGATATCACCGCGGTTGCGGAAGAAGACGACGAGGATCGCGAGGCCAACGGCAGCCTCGGCCGCCGCGACAGTAAGGATGAACATCGCGAACACCTGCCCGGTCATGTCTCCGAGGTGGGAGGAGAACGCGACGAGGTTCACGTTCACCGACAGCAGGATGAGCTCGATCGACATCAGCAGGATGATGACATTCTTGCGGTTCACGAAAATGCCGAACACGCCGATCGTGAAAAGGATCGCAGCCAGCGTCAGATAGTGTCCAAGACCGATCTCTAACATTAGCCGATCCCCTCGCCTGATTTGACATCGACCAGCTCGACCGCCTCTTCGCGGCGGCGCTGGACCTGACGGGCAATGTTCTGCCGGCGCACACCCTCACGGTGGCGCAAGGTGAGCACGATCGCGCCGATCATGGCCACCAGCAGCACGAGACCGGCCAGCTGGAAGAAGAAGACATACCGGTCATAAAGGATGGACCCGAGCGCCTCGGCATTGCTCATGTCCGCAGGGACCGGCGATTGCAGCGCGGCTCCGGCCGTGTCCGACACGACCCAGGTCACGCCCGTGAGCGACAGGATGCCGACCAGCGCCAGTGCGACCACGCCGCCGAGCGGCAGATAGTTCAGGAAGCCCTCTTTCAGCGCGGCGAAGTCCACGTCGAGCATCATCACCACGAAGAGGAAGAGCACCGCGACCGCGCCGACATAGACAATGACCAGCAGCATGGCGAGGAACTCCGCGCCCAGCATGACGAACAGGCCGGCCGCAGCGAAGAAGGTCAGGATCAGGAACAGCACGGCGCGCACGGGGTTGCGCGCGGCCACCACCATGAAGGCGGAAATCACCGCCGTAGCTGCCAGAATGTAAAACGCCGCTGCCTGCAGCATGGTCCCCCCTTGGGCCGGAACGGGCCGTGGGCTGTCTGGTCGTAAACAGCACCGGAAAAAGGCTTTCCGGGCCGGGCTAATATGAGTCGGGCGCCCTTCTAGCCTTACCGGTAGCGGGCGTCGAGTTCGAGGTTGCGGGCAATCTCACGTTCCCAGCGATCCCCATTCTCGAGAAGTTTTTCCTTGTCGTAGTAAAGCTCTTCGCGCGTCTCGGTGGCGTATTCGAAATTCGGGCCCTCCACGATCGCATCGACCGGGCAGGCTTCCTGGCAGAAGCCGCAATAGATGCATTTGACCATGTCGATGTCGTAGCGCGTGGTGCGGCGCGAGCCGTCTTCGCGCGGTTCGGCCTCGATTGTGATGGCCTGCGCCGGGCACACCGCCTCGCACAGCTTGCAGGCAATGCAGCGCTCTTCGCCATTGGCATAGCGGCGCAGGGCGTGCTGGCCGCGGAAGCGCGGCGACAGGCGGCCCTTCTCGAACGGGTAGTTCACGGTCGGCTTGGGCGTCAGAAGCTGGCGCATGCCAAGGCCGAACGCGCCCCAGAAATCCATCAGGGCGGCTCCGCGCAGGGTTTGGGCGATACGGCTCATGAGGAGGTCCTAGCTTGCATTCGAGTAGACGACGACGGCGCCCATCACGGCGACGGCAACGAGCGAGGTCGGCAGGAAAATCTTCCAGCCCAGACGCATGAGCTGGTCGTAGCGGTAACGGGGCACCAGGGCCTTCACCATCGCGAACATGAAGAAGAGGAAGAGCACTTTCAGCGCGAACCAGAAGACGGGCGGCACCCAGGTGAAGGGCGCAAAGTCCAGCGGCGCATGCCAGCCACCGAGGAATAGCACGGTCATCAGCGAGCACATCAGGACGATGCTCAGATATTCGCCGATCATGAAGAGCAGGTAGGGCGTGGAGGAATATTCCACCTGATAGCCGGCAACCAGTTCCGATTCCGCTTCCGGCAGGTCGAAGGGCGGACGGTTCGTCTCCGCCAGCGCCGAAATGAAGAAGATCACGAACATCGGAATGGTGATGACGAAGACCGGCCACGGCAGAAGGTCAAACGACAGGACGTGCCAGTTCCAGAAGCCGCCGGACTGCGCCATGACGATTTCTGACAAATTCATCGTGCCGGCCATCAGCAGGACCGTGACAATCACGAAGCCGATGGAAACCTCGTAGGAGACCATCTGCGCCGCCGAGCGCAGCGCGCCGAGGAAGGGGTATTTCGAGTTGGACGCCCAGCCGCCAATAATGATGCCATAGACACCCAGCGACGAGATCGCGAACAGGAAGAGGATGCCGACATTGATGTCGGAAATCACCCAGCCCGGCGCAACCGGGATCACGGCCCATGCGATGAAGGCGAGCGTGAACGTGATCAGCGGCGCGAGGATGAAGAGCGGACGGTCCGCGCCGGCAGGAATGATGATTTCCTTCAGGACGAATTTCAGGAAGTCGGCAAACGACTGCAGGAGGCCGAATGCGCCCACCACGTTCGGCCCCTTGCGCATCTGCACGGCGGCCCAGACCTTGCGGTCCATCAGAAGCAGGAAAGCCAGCGAGAGCAGCAGCACGACCATGAAGGCGAGGATCTGGCCGACCGCCAGTGCCGTGCCCCAGACCGGACCGAATTCGGTGACGAAATCGTTCATGTCTGCCTACTCCGCCGCTTGCAGGGTTGCACGGGCAGCTTTCGCCGCAGCCGAGCACTCCGCCATTGTCTTGGACGCCCGCGCGATGACGTTCGTGAGATAGAAATCCGTCATGGCCGGCGCGAAGGGCGCATCGGACACATCGCCCGCTTCGCCAAGCGTTGCCGGATCGAACCCGGCGCTACCGTCAGCGCCCGGCGCGTGGTCGATCTGGCCGAAGCTCTCGACGGCCTCGATGAGTTTTGCCCGCAGCGCGTTGAGGCTGTCATAGGGCAGCGTCTTGTTCAGGCGGGCTGACAGAGCCCGGAAGATCGCCCACTCCTCTTTCGCTTCACCTTTCGGGAAGACGGCGCGTTCAGCAATCTGCGCGCGGCCTTCCGTATTCACGTAAAGCCCCGACTTTTCGGTGTAAGCGGCTGATGGTAAAATCAGATCGGCGCGCATGGCTCCGGCATCGCCATGATGGCCGACATAGATGACGAAGGCTTTGCCGAGCTTGCCTGTGTCGATCTCGTCAGCGCCCAAAAGCACAACCGTCTCGAGATCACCCGACTGCGCACCGTCCAGAATGGCGGAGGTGTCCCGTCCGCCCTCGCCCGGAAGGAAGCCCATGTCGAGCCCGGCCACGCGGCTGGCTGCCGTATGCAGAACCGAGAAGCCGTTCCAGCCTTCGCGGACAACCCCGGCCGATTTCGCGAGTTCGCCTGCAGCGCGCAGAACCTGCGCACCATCTTCGCGGGCGGTAGCCGCACTGCCGAGGATGATGATCGGGTTTTTCGCGTCCTTGAGCGTCTTGATGAAGCCGGAGCGCTTCTTGGCCAGTGCGCCGATAGCATCAGGGCCAGCGCCCAGATGCTCGTAGGGATAGGTCAGGTCCGCCGCTTCGCCGATCATCGCGACATCCAGCTTGCCATTGAGCCAGCGCTGGCGGATGCGGGCATTGAGAACCGGCGCATCCACGCGCGGATTGGTGCCGATGAGCAGGATGGCATCGGCCTTGTCGATGCCGGCAATCGTCGCGTTGAAGAGATAGCCTTCACGCGGACCACCACCGAGCTTTGAGCCGTCCTGACGGCAGTCGAGCGAGGTCACGCCGAGCGCGTCGAACAGGTCCTTGGCGGCTTTCAGGCCTTCGGCATCATTGAGGTCACCAGCGATGACGCCAATCTTCTCTGCCTTGCCGGAAAGCCTGTCTGCCGCGACGGTCAGCGCCTCATCCCAGCCAATGGCGGTGAGTTTGCCGTTCTTGCGCACGTAAGGCTTGTCGAGGCGCTGGCGCCCAAGCCCGTCCCACACGAAGCGGGTCTTGTCGGAAATCCATTCCTCGTTCACGCCTTCATGGATGCGCGGCATGATGCGGAGGACTGCGCCGGAACGGCTGTCGACACGAATGTTCGAGCCGATAGCGTCCATCACGTCAATGGTTTCGGTCTTTGTCAGCTCCCAGGGCCGCGCGTTGAACGCGTAAGGGCGCGAGGTCAGCGCGCCGACCGGGCACAGATCGATGACATTGCCGGAAAGCTCCGACGTCATGGACTGTTCCAGATAGGTCGTGATCTCCATGTCCTCGCCGCGCCCGATAGCACCGACTTCGGGAACACCGGCAATCTCGGTCGCAAAGCGCACACAGCGCGTGCACTGGATGCAGCGCGTCATCACCGTCTTGATGAGCGGACCCATGTATTTGTCTTCGACGGCGCGCTTGTTCTCGCCGTAGCGCGAACCGGCGCGGCCATACATCAGCGACTGGTCCTGTAGGTCGCACTCGCCGCCCTGGTCACAGATCGGGCAGTCAAGCGGGTGGTTGATGAGCAGGAACTCCATCACCCCTTCGCGCGCCTTCTTCACCAGCGGGGACAGCGTGCGCATGGCAGGCGGTTCGCCATTTGGCCCGCCGCGCATGTCGCGCACAAGGAAAGCGCAAGACGCCACCGGCTTGGGCGCGCCGACGAGCTCGACCAGGCACATGCGGCAGTTGCCGGCGACCGACAGGCGCTCGTGATAGCAGAAGCGCGGAATCTCGCGGCCCGCTGCCTCTGCTGCCTGCAACAGGTTATAATCCTGCGGGACGGTGATCTCTTCACCGTCAATGATGATGGTGCGCGTATTCTCGCTCATCCAACCTGCTCCACGGGCCTAATGGCCATCAAACCTTTGTAAGGGCGCCCTCGCCCACAACCGTTGTCCATTCGCGTACATTCCAGCTCGCGATCAGCCCGTTCTTCACGTACGGGTCCTCGTTCGCGAACCGTTCGGCAACGCTTTTGTCTTCACCCTTGAAGACCAGAACCGCGCCATCGGCCGGGTCGGCCAGCGCGCCGCCGAGCACCATCTCGCCGCGCGCCACGAACTCGCGCGCCAGCCCCAGATGGGCGCCGCGAAACTCGCCCCGGCGCTCCATGTAGTCCGGAGCCGTCTGGTAGAAGAGGATGAAGTGTTTCATCGCTTCCCTACTCCGCTGCCACCGGAACGAAGACCGGCTTGCCGGCGCGGTAATTATTGATGCGGTCCTCGATCTCATGACGGAAATGGCGGATCAGGCCCTGTACAGGCCAGGCAGCCGCGTCACCGAGCGCGCAGATCGTGTGGCCTTCCACCTGGCCGGCGACGTCCAGCAGATCGTCGATCTCGCTTGTTTCAGCCTCGCCGCGTGCCATCCGCTCCAGCACGCGCCACATCCAGCCCGTGCCTTCACGACAGGGCGTACACTGGCCGCAGCTCTCGTGCTTGTAGAAATAGCTGATGCGGGCAATGGCCTTCACCACGTCAGTGGAGTTGTCCATGACGATGACCGCCGCCGTACCGAGGCCGGATTTCACATCGCGCAGCGCGTCAAAGTCCATCAGGACATCATCACAGATGTCCTTCGGGATGAGCGGCACGGACGAACCGCCCGGAATGACGGCTTTGAGATTGTCCCAGCCGCCGCGCACGCCGCCAGCATAGGTCTCGACCAGCTTTTTCAGCGGGATCGACATAGCCTCTTCCACGTTGCACGGCGCGTTTACATGACCGGAAATGGAGAAGATCTTGGTGCCCGAATTGTTCGGACGGCCGAACTGCAGGAACCACTCCTTGCCGCGGCGAAGGATTGTCGGCGCCACAGCAATGGATTCCACGTTGTTCACCGTGGTCGGGCAGCCATAAAGACCCGCACCCGCCGGGAATGGCGGCTTCATGCGCGGCTGGCCCTTCTTGCCTTCCAGGCTTTCGAGAAGCGCAGTTTCCTCGCCGCAGATATAGGCGCCGGCGCCGTGGTGGACGTAGAGATCGAAATCCCAGCCGTTCACATTGTCCTTGCCGATGAGCTTGGCCTTGTAGGCCTCGGCAATGGCCGCCTCGAGGCGCTCGCGCTCGTGTACGTATTCGCCGCGAATGTAGATGTAGCAGGCGTGGGCCTGCATCGCGAAGCTGGCGATAAGGCAGCCTTCGATCAGGTGATGGGGATCATTGCGCATGATCTCCCGGTCCTTGCAGGTGCCCGGCTCGGACTCGTCCGCATTGACCACGAGATAGTGCGGGCGCGCGCCCACTTCCTTGGGCATGAAGGACCATTTCAGGCCCGTCGGGAAACCCGCCCCGCCGCGTCCGCGCAGGCCCGACCCCTTCATCTCGTCGATGATCCAGTCGCGCCCCTGCTGCAGGATTTCGGCCGTGCCGTTCCAGCAGCCGCGCTTCTTCGCCCCCTCAAGGCGCCAGTCATGGCGGCCATAGAGGTTGGTGAAAATCCGGTCTTTATCGTGAAGAAGCATTATTCAGTATCCTTCTTCGGAGCAGATTTCTTTGCCGCCGGCTTTTTCGCAGCAGCCGTTTTGGCGACGGGCTTTTTCGCCGCCGTCTTCGCGGCAGGCGCCTTCTTCGCTGCGGTTTTCTTTTCGGCTGCCTTGGCCGTTACCTTTTTCGGGCCGGACGTTCCGACCTTGGCGGCGTCGGCGGCTTTGGAGGTTTTTCGCGGAGCGCTTTTCACGGCGCCGCCGGCCTCATCGGCGTCAGGCGCCTTGCGGGCCGGGCGCGCCTTCTTCACCGGGGCCGGATCTTCCGCCTTCTCGGCAGCGGCGCGCGCTGCGGGCGTGTTCGGCAGGAAGGGCAAGGGCTTGGCCCGGCTTCCATCATAAAGCTCTGCCGCCGCCAGAACGGCCACATCGGCTTCGACCGGCTCAGAGCATACACGCCCCGAGACCGGACCCATCGTCACCGGCTTGCCGGCGGCGAGATCGTCCAGAAGTGTCTCCAGTGCAGCCGGGGTCAGGTCCTCGTAGTAAAAATCGCCATCCTTGTTGGCGATCTGGACCATGGGCGCGTTCGAGCAGGCGCCGAGGCATTCCACTTCTTCCCACGAGAACTTGCCGTCGGCACTGACATTGCCCCGGCCCTTCTTGCCGATGCGCTTCTCGCAGACCTCTTTGAGGCCATCCGCGCCGCGCAGCCAGCACGGCGTCGTGCCGCAGACCTGGATGAGGTGCTGGCCGACCGGCTCCAGATTGAACATGGTGTAGAAGGTCGCGACCTCGTAGACGCGGATATAGGGCATCTCGCAACGCGCCGCGATTTCGCGCAAGGCGGGCTCGGACACCCAGCCTTCCTGCTTCTGGGCCAGCCAGAGCAGCGGAATGACGGCAGAGGCCTTCCGGTCAGCCGGATACTTGTTCATCCAGAACGTGATCTTTGTCTCGCTTTCCTTTGAAAACGAGAAGCTTTCCGGTTGCACTTCGGCGGCGGCAAGACGGCGGACGCTCATCCCGGCTACCCTTCCCTGATAAAGTCGACGCGCGCGATCAGCCCGTCGCGCACGGTGTAAATCACAACAAGATCGATGGGCGCGGACTTGGCCTCGCCCTCGAGCCATACACGTTCATGGTCGATCACGCGGGCGCCGATCACGGCGCGATGCACGGCAATCGCGTGCAGGCCCTCGCTCTTGAACCGCTCGACATAGCGCACCCGGAAGGCCTCACGGCCCTTCAGGCTCAGAGCGCCCGGAAAGTCATAGACTTCCACATCGTCTGAAAAGCACGCCGCGAACGCATCGAGATCACGCGCGTTGTAGGCCGCCAGCTGGGCTTCGGCCAGCATGGCAGGCCCGGTGGCGCTGTTGGCGATGGCGTGAGCGGCGAGCATCAGTGCATTCCCCCCGCGCCTGCGCCGGCGAGTTCATCTTTCAGGACGGCCAGCCGCCCCTCGCCTTGCGCGGCGCACCAGTCATGGCCCGCCTCTACAGCAATGCGCACCGACTCTGGCGAACCGTCATGGGCGAAGTCTTCGCGGCCCAGCGGCGCGGAAATGGCGTTGAACATCCCGCCATCACGCTCGCGCAGGGTGTGCTCGTACAGTTCCGCGTCTACCGCAAAGC
Source organism: Glycocaulis sp. (assembly GCF_052168375.1). Classification (NCBI taxonomy): domain Bacteria; kingdom Pseudomonadati; phylum Pseudomonadota; class Alphaproteobacteria; order Maricaulales; family Maricaulaceae; genus Glycocaulis; species Glycocaulis sp. The sequence continues at coordinate 356 of NZ_JBQLZR010000327.1, read as the reverse complement.
CGTGACCCTCGCCCAGCGCCATTACCGTGCAAGTGCGGCACAGGGCTTCGCCTGCTTCCGCGCCTTCACGGCAATCCATCGCAAAGTTCGCCACATAGGTCTGGCGCGCCGTCGGCGGAAAGTCGTGAAGCACATCGTCGTGAATCCCGTCAGCCAGCATCCCCAATGGGTTGCAGGCGGTCAGGACCAGAACGGCCGGTATGGCGGCAACGGGATGCATTACCGGTCCACCTCACCGAACACGATGTCGAGCGAGCCCAGAATGGCCGAAACGTCAGCCAGCATATGCCCCTTGTTGAGGTGGTCCATGGCCGCAAGGTGGGCAAAGCCCGGCGCGCGGATTTTCACGCGGTAAG
>NZ_JBQLZR010000326.1:0-4883 GCF_052168375.1 Glycocaulis sp. | reverse complement strand
CGGGATTACCGAGCAGACGGGCGCCTCCAACCCGCGCCAGCTTGAGGCCCTGCAAGCGGCCATTGCGGCGCGCCAGAGCGATGCCGGAAATCTGAACTCGCTGTGGCGGTCCAATTCCTCGACCTTTTTCGGCGACCCACGTGCAGCTCGTGTCGGCGACATCCTGACGGTCAACATCAATATCGCCGACCGGGCGCAGGTGAACAACCAGACCAACCGTTCGCGCGTCACGGCCGAGAACGCGGGAATCTCCAACTTCTTCGGCGGCGAAGCTGCGCTTGGCAATTTCTTCAACGACGCCATCGACCCGGAAAACCTGGTCAATATGGGCTCCAACAGCTCCACGCGCGGGACCGGGTCGGTCAACCGTTCCGAGACCATCCGGCTGACGGCGGCGGCTATCGTGGTCGACGTATTGTGGAACGGGAACATGATCGTGCATGGCCGTCAGGAAGTGCGCATCAATAACGAAGTTCGCGAACTGCTGATCTCCGGCATCGTGCGTCCGCAGGATATCGCCTCGGACAACACGATCGATCACACCAAGATCGCCGAAGCGCGCATTTCCTATGGCGGACGGGGCCATATCTCCGAAATGCAGCGCCCGCCGGTTGGCCAGGAAATCTACAACCTGCTCTGGCCTTTCTAGCAGCTGGCGGCCTGTAAGCCGGGAAAAGCTAACGCTTTCCTCATCATTCTGCCCTCAGGATAGCGAAACGCTCAACCGGGGGCCGAATGACGGGGCGCTTTTCCTATCTGACGCGAATACTGGGGCCAGACGGCGTGATGTATGTCCGCCTGATCGGGGTGAACCGTCCGGAAATCAGCCGGGACCGGGGCGGAATGCTGCTGGACCGGGTAGCCGCAGGTGGCATCAAGGGCCTCGTGTTTGACTACCGCCGCATGCTTTACACCCACGACACCTTCCAGATCGGTACGCTCGCAGGGCGGGTTGCCAGCCGCCTGCCGGCCGGTTTTCCGGTGGCGTATGTGCTTGCGCGCCACCATGCGGGCTTTGTCGTAACGCTCATGCGCACGCTGAAAGCCAAGGGCATTGTCACCGAACCCTTCGCCACGCACCGTCCGGCGATCGCGTGGGTGAACCGGCAGATAGCGCTCGATCGTGGCCAGTCTCCCGACCATCAAATGGACCCTGCCCTTCATGCCCGTAGCGCCTGATCTGACCCTCGACCGCTTCGAGCTGGAGGGCGCGAATGTCTTCTGTGCGCGGCTGATCGGCACCAACCGGGTTCGCGACAGCCTGGCCAATGCCCGGCGCCTTGCGGAGCGGGTCATCGCGGAGAACCGCGATGCAATCCTTCTCGATTACCGTCAATGCGCGCTGGAACACACGCTGGAAGAGTTCGTGCAAGTTGGCGGCGTTTTCGTCGAGGCCATGCCGCGACATGTCCGCATGAGCTATGTCTACAGCCCGGCCAACATGATGCATGCTGTCTACATGACGAAGATGCTGCACAAGGCAGGCTTCAAGGCTCGCGCCTTTGACAACTGGGATGCTGCCGAGCGCTTTGCCCGCGGCGCAGACACGCCCTAGTCGTCGCGGTGCACCCGTTCGGAGCGCTCGTGGCGCTCCTGCGCCTCAAGGCTCAGCGTGGCTACCGGACGGGCATCGAGACGGGCCAGCGAAATCGGCTCACCGGTTTCATCGCAATAGCCGTAAGTGTCTTCCTCGATACGGCGCAAGGCCGAGTCGATCTTCGAGATCAGCTTGCGCTGGCGGTCGCGGGCCCGAAGCTCCAGCGAACGATCCGTCTCGGTAGAGGCCCGGTCAGCAAGGTCGGGCAGCGCACCGACATCTTCCTGAAGGGCATATAGGGTGGTCTTGCTCTCGCGGAGGATCTCGTCCTTCCAGGCAAGCAGCTTGCGGCGGAAGTATTCCTTCTGCCGCGAATTCATGAAGTCCTCGTCCTCACTCGGACGATAGCCTTCTGGCAGTTCGATCTTGGATTCAAACCCGCTCATCCGACCGCCTCCGTGACGTATACGCCCCTCTTCATGAGCGCGGCGGAGAATATCCACCGAAGTCATCAAGTCAACGATGCATGACCGTTGTGGCGCAAGTTTGATGCCAATGTGAAAACATCATGACTTACAGAGGCTAAGGTTCGGTTTGCCCTGCGTTCAGGCGTCGTATTTGGCCAGTTCGACGGCGGCGCGTGTCTCAACTTCGTCCAGCATTGCCTCAAGACGCGGATCGGAAACCGACTCGCGGCGGGCCTTGAGGACATCCATCAGACGGACAAGGCGCGAGCGCGGCACACCGCCCTCCAGAAGCGCGATTTTCAGGTCATCGAGCACGTCAAGCAGGGTGAAGGCACGCTCGGTTGCGCGCTTGCGGGCACCGGCCTCGTCATGATCGCCCTGCAAGGCAAGGAGTGCTTCGACCGACCCGACAGAGGCAACAGGCCCGGCCCCGCTCACGCCCGTCGAGGCTGGCGCCGCGGAAGGTGTAGTGGGAGAAAAGCTTGCCGAACCGCTATTGGTGCGGCTGGTGCGCCGGGCGGCGCCCGTTCCCTGGGTTGTGCCCGGACCGGTGATTTTCATCGGGCTTGCCTCATCGACAGGTTTGCATTCGCGAATGTGCTTAAGCTTGCTTAACAGAGGCTTAAACTGCTTCGGCCACCCGGCAATATCTTCCGACCATGTGCGCGCACCCGGCAGGCAAGGGCACGGCGCGCGATCCCGCTCTGCAGAAATTTCAACACGTTACGCCGGCTGCAGCTGGCACGTTTCTCGCATGGTTAACGCGTGAACGCACACCCATGCGGAGAACCGCGCACCATGCTGATCCGTCTTGTCACCGCTCTGGCCCTTGGACTGGCGCTTATGGCGCCGGCTTTTGCCAACCCGCGCATCAAGGACATTGCAGACATCGAGGGCGTCCGTGAGAACCAGCTCGTCGGGTATGGCCTGGTCGTGGGCCTCGACGGATCGGGCGATACGCTGCGCAATTCGGCCTTCACCCGCCAGTCGCTGAACTCGCTGATGGAGCGCTTCAACGTCAATATCCGCGATGCGGACCTGCGCACCGGAAACGTGGCGGCCGTTCTTGTGACCGCGCACCTGCCGCCGTTTGCCACGCAAGGCTCGCGCATGGATGTGACCGTGTCAGCCATGGGTGATGCCAGCAGCCTGCAGGGCGGTGTCCTGATCGCGACGCCGCTGATGGGCGCCGATGGTCAGGTCTATGCCGTGGCCCAGGGCTCCATTGCCGTTGGCGGCTTCTCGGCTGACGGCGATGGCGCCAGCATCACGCGCGGTGTTCCCACCAATGGCCGTATTTCCAACGGCGCGATCATCGAGCGCGAATTGCGCTTCGACCTCGCAAGCCGGGACGAGATCCGCCTCGCCCTTCGCAATCCGGACTTCACGACGGCCCGCCGCATGGCTGACGCCATCAACGCCTATATTGGCACCGGCACGGCCCACGCCACCGACCCGGCAACCGTGGTCGTCAGCCGTCCGGCGAGCTTTGCGGGCGACATGGTGAGCCTGGTCGCTGACGTGGAGCAGCTGCGCGTTGCTGCCGACATGCGCGCCCGCGTCGTGATCGATGAAAGCACCGGCACGATTGTCATGGGCGAGAATGTGCGCGTCTCCACCGTGGCAATTGCGCAAGGCAATCTCACCATCACGGTCAGCGAGACACCGATCGCCAGCCAGCCCGGCGCCTTTGCAGAAGGGGGCGAAACCGTTGTCCTGCCGCGCACGCAGGTGACAGCCGAAGAAGACGGCATGCAGCTTGGCGTGCTGGAAGGCACCGTCTCCTTGCGCGAACTGGTCGACGGTCTCAATGCTCTGGGCGTATCGCCGCGCGACATGATCACCATTCTCCAGACCATCAAGGCCTCAGGCGCCCTTCAGGCCGAGATCGAGGTGCTGTGATGGACGATCTTCTCGCTTCCCAGGTCCAGACTGCCTTCACCACCCGCGAGCCGGGCCTGCCGGGCACGGGCCGTGTATCTACGCCTGATCAGGCCCGCCGCGTTGCCGAAGAGTTCGAGGCGGTATTCCTCGCCCAGCTCATGGAGCAGATGATGGGTGAAAGCACCCAGAGCGAGATGTTTGGCGGCGGTCCCGGCGAAAGCGCGTTTCGTGGCATGCTGAACGAGGAATACGCGAAAGTGATGGCGCGCGCGGGCGGCATTGGCCTCGCCGACGACCTGGCGCGCGAAATGCTGCGCCTCCAGGAAGCAGGAGCCCAGCGATGAGCGAACTGTCAGCCAGCAACCCGGCTGAACGCGCAAGCGCGCTGGTGCGCCTGACCGCGCGCCTGACCGAGCTTTTCGATATCGAAACCCGTCACTTCGAAGCCCGCGAGCCGCACAAGGCTTTCGACCTTCAGGACGAAAAGATGCAACTGGCGAACATCTATCGCCGGGAAACCCAGCTTGCCGCATCGGACCCGGAGCGTCTGTCCGGGCTGGATCCGGCATTGAAGGCGAGCCTGCGCCGTAATGTGGAGGCCCTTGATGCGGCCGTCGCGCGCAATGGCCGGGTCGTCGAGGCACTGAAGGAAATTACCGAAGGCCTGGTCAAGGCGATTGCCGACGAAGCCATCCGACAGAAGGCCCAGAATGCCGGCTACGGCCCGCAATCTGCCAATGCTTCACGCATTGGCTCGATTGCCATCAATCAGCGCGCCTGACGCCTAGCTGCCCAGATGGGCGATGAAAGGTGCGCACAACGCAAGTCCCATCACCGTCTCGAACGCTATGGCGGCAGCGTTGTAGCGCGTGCGGGTATCGTGATCAGCGTCGGCGATCATGGAGACGGCCCGCCCGAACGCCATGCCCAGCCAGTAGAGACCGACCGCAAAGCTCGCGCCCATCACCGCGCCGGCCCCGGCCCGCTCGCTCATC